>SKMM01000028.1 GCA_007121055.1 Paracoccaceae bacterium
CAGGTCTGGGCGTAGATGATGACCGAGACGCCGGGGATCTGCTCGTATTTCTTCTGCACGGTCAGGAGGTCGGCGCGCTCGTGGCGCTCGATGTCCTTGGGGAAGCGGGCGAAATCGGGGGTCTCCTTGGCGTCGTAGACAAGGGCTATGTGCTGCACGCCCATGGCGCGGACCTCATGGGCAATCTGCTCGGCGGTCAGGCCGCCGTCGTTCTTCTGCCCGCCGGTCATGGCCACGGCGTCGTTGTAGAGGATCTTGAAGGTGATGTTGGTCCCCGCCGCCAGCGCCGCGCGGATCGCCTGCACGCCCGAGTGGTTGTACGTGCCGTCGCCGAGGTTCTGGAACACATGCGGGCGGGTCGAGAAGGGCGCCTCGCCCACCCAGTTGGCCCCCTCGCCCCCCATCTGGGTGAAGCCCACCGTGTCGCGGTCCATCCACTGCACCATGTAGTGGCACCCGATGCCGGCATAGGCGCGCGAGCCCTCCGGCACCCGGGTCGAGGTGTTGTGCGGGCAGCCCGCGCAGAAATAGGGCAGGCGCGCGGCGAGGTCGGGGGCGTTGTCGGCGCGCCGGGCCTCGGCCAGCATGGCAAGGCCCGCCTCGATGCGGTCGGTGCGGCGGCCCTCCTCGACCAGGACGCGGCCGATCTGCTCGGCAATGTGGAGGGGGTCGAGCTGGTGGCGGGTCGGGAACATCTCGACCCGCCGGCCGTTCTCGACCGCGTCGCCCTTGTGCCAGCCATAGACCCGACGGCCCCGGCGATCGTCGAAGATCGCCTCCTTGACCTGCACCTCGATCAGCTTGCGCTTCTCTTCGACCACCACGATCAGGTCGAGCCCCTCGGCGAACTCGCGGAACGACGCGATGTCCAGCGGCCAGGTCATCGCCACCTTGTAGGTGGAGATGCCCAGGCGCTCGGCCTCGGCCTCGTCGATGCCCAGAAGGTGCAGCGCGTGCACAAGGTCGAGCCAGTTCTTGCCCGCCGCCACAAACCCGATCTTCGCCCCCGGCTTGCCCCACATGCGGCGGTCGAGGCGGTTGGCGCGGCCGAACGCTTCGGCGGCGAAGCGCTTGTGGTCGATCATCCGGGCCTCCTGGGCCACGGGCGTGTCGATCAGGCGGATGTTGAGCCCTCCCTCGGGCATGGCGTAGTCGGGGTGGACAAGCTGGATGCGGTGGGGGTTGCCGTCGATGACCGAGGTGGCCTCGACGTTTTCCTTCATGGTCTTCAGGCCGACCCAGACGCCGGCAAAGCGCGACAGGCCATAGCCGATCACGCCGAAATCGATCAGCTCCTGCACGCCGGCGGGCGACAGGATCGGCATGTAGGCGTCCACCAGCGCCCAGTCGGACTGGTGCAGGGTGGTGGAGGACTCGCCGGTGTGGTCGTCGCCCATGGCCATCAGCACCCCGCCATGGGGCGAGGTTCCGGCCATGTTGGCATGCCGCATCACGTCGCCGGAGCGGTCCACGCCCGGCCCCTTGCCGTACCACAGGCCGAAGACGCCGTCGTATTTCCCCTCGCCGCGCAACTCGGCCTGCTGGGAGCCCCAGAGGGCGGTGGCGGCGAGGTCCTCGTTCAGCCCCTCGTGGAAGAGGACATTGGCGGCCTCGAGCTGCGTCTTCGCGCGGTTCATCTGCATGTCGACGGCGCCCAGCGGCGAACCGCGGTAGCCGGTGACGTAGCCTGCGGTGTTGAGCCCGGCGGCGCGGTCGCGGGCGGCCTGGGTCAGCATCAGACGCACCAGCGCCTGGGTGCCGTTGAGCAGGACCGGCGATTTCTCCAGATCGAACCGGTCGGAAAGACGAACGTCCTGACGGGCCATCTGCACCTCCCCTGCGATGTCTCGTTTGGGCCGAGTTTAGGTCATGCTGCCTGACCTACAAACCGGAATCTGCGTGATTTCCCCTTTCGCGTGCAGGCCTCTGCACCTAAGACGAAAGCTGTCGCGCCACCCTTACACTCAGAAAAGATGTGTCCGAAATGGATTGGGACAAGCTCAGGATATTTCACGCCGTCGCGGATGCCGGCAGCCTCACCCATGCCGGCGAGACGCTGAACCTGTCGCAATCGGCGGTCAGCCGGCAGATCCGGGGGCTGGAAGAGGCGCTGGACGCGCATCTGTTCCACCGCCATGCGCGGGGGCTGATTCTGACCGAACAGGGCGAGCTTCTGTTCGACGCGACCCGGGCCATGGCCAAGCGGCTGGAGGCCGCGACCGCGCGCATCCGCGACAGCGAGGACGAGGTGTTCGGCGAGCTGCGGGTGACCACCACCACCGCCTTCGGCACGCTCTGGCTGGCGCCGAGGCTGGCCACGCTGTTTGCGCGCTATCCGGAGCTGAAGATCGACCTGATGCTGGAAGAACGCGTGCTGGACCTGCCGATGCGCGAGGCGGATCTCGCGATCCGGATGAAGGAGCCGAGCCAGGCCGACCTGATCCGCAAGCGGCTGATGAGCGTGCGCATCGCGCTCTATGCCACGCCGAGCTATCTGGCCCGGGCGGGTACGCCCGAGACGCTGGTGGACCTCGGCCAGCACCGGCTGGTGTGCCAGAACCCCGCAACCCCGCAGGCGGCAGCCTCGGCTGCGATGGTCCAGAGCCTGCTGGGGCAGGCGATCCGGTCCACGCTGACGGTGAACACCTATTTCGGGGTGCTGCAGGCGGTGCTGGGCGATGCCGGGATCGGGGTGCTGCCGGACTACATCACCCGCGAGGCGCCGGAGCTGGTGCGGGTGCTGCCGGAGGTCGAGAGCGGGGAGGTTCCGGTGTTTCTCGCCTACCCCGAGGAATTGCGCCATTCCAAGCGGGTGGCGGCCTTTCGCGACTTCGTGCTGGAAGAGATCGTGGCCGACCGGCGCAGCAGACGCGGTTGAGCCATGCGCTCCGCCGACCCGTAAAAGGTGAGGCATGCATGCAACGCAAATCCGACTTGCGCAGTCTTCCGGCAATGAGTGGTTGCGAGCTGCGGAAGCGCGGCCTACCTTCATGCCAGAAGGCGAGGGCGAACGCCAGACCCTTCTACCTCCCTGTTGGACTTTGGCCGAGCCTTGCGCTCGGCCTTTTTTTGAGCGATACCATACTTCGCGTACTCGCCCCGCGCTAGGGCGGGTCGCCGGTCGTGAACCCGTTAGGTTACTCGCCCTTGCCGGGCTTCACCGGTTTGCCCTCCGGCACCGGCTCCGGCTTGTGCCGGAGGTCCAGTTTGCCGAAGGCGCGGTCAAGTGCGTCGGGCGCCTCGTCGGCCCCGGCCTGGCGCGCAGCGTCCTTGAAGCGATCTATCTGCTTCGTGTCATTCTTCATCAGTAACCATCCGGTGGGAGCCGCGGTCAGGCGGCCTTGACGCTGGCTTTTGGGGCGGCCCAGTTCCACGGGAGCAGTTCCGGCAGGCGTGAGACGGGCATGTCGGAGATGCGGGCGATGAC
>SKMM01000331.1 GCA_007121055.1 Paracoccaceae bacterium
CGCCGTGCAGGCCATGCTGACGCTGGTGGAGCCGCAAAGCTCGGGCCTCGGCGGTGGCGGCTTCGTGCTGCACTGGGACGCGGCGACGGGCGACCTCACCACCTATGACGGGCGCGAGACCGCGCCCCTGGCCGCCGGGCCCGACCTGTGGCTCGACGCGGACGGCGCGCACATGGCGTTCTGGACGGCGGTGGTGGGCGGCCGCTCGGTTGGGGTGCCCGGCACGCCGCTTCTGCTCGAAACCCTGCACGCCCGCCACGGCCGCCTGCCCTGGGCCGACCTGCTGGCCCCCGCCATCACCCGCGCCGAGGAGGGCTTTGCCGTCAGCCAGCGCCTCGCCAGTTCCATCGCCGGCGCGCGCGACCTCGACCGGTTCGAGCCCACCCGGAGCTATTTCTTCGACGCAGACGGCGCCCCCCTCGCCGAGGGCACGCTGCTGCGCAACCCCGACCTCGCCCGCACCCTCCGGATCTTCGCCGAGGAAGGCGCGGCCCCCTTCTACACCGGCGCCATCGCCGAGGAGATCGTCGCCACCGTGCGCGCCGCCGACCCCCCCGGCCTGCTGAGCCTCGAGGACATGGCGGCCTACACGGTGGTGGAACGCCCGCCGGTCTGCATCGCCTACCGCGCGCACCAGGTCTGCGGCATGGGCCCGCCGTCCTCGGGCGGGCTGACGGTGGGGCAGATGCTGGGCATGCTCGAGGCGTTCGACCTCGCAGCCCTCGGGCCCGGCGTCGCCTCCACCCATCTCCTGCTGGAGGCCGCGCGGCTGGCGTTCGCGGACCGCAACCTGTTCATGGCCGATGCGGATTTCGTGGACACGCCCGAGGGACTTCTGAACCGCGCCTATCTGGCCGAACGGGCCGCCCTGATCGACCCGGGCCGATCCATGGGCGTGGCCGCACCCGGCGACCCCCCGTGGGAGGAAGCCCGCGCGCGCGCCCCGGACCCCGGGCCCGACCGGCGCGGCACCACGCATTTCGTCATCGTCGATGCCGACGGCAACGCGGTCTCGGCCACCACCACCATCGAGGCGGGCTTCGGCAGCCGGCTGATGACGGGCGGCTTCCTGCTCAACAACGAGCTCACCGATTTCGCCCGCGCCCCCGAGGTCGACGGCCGCCCCGTGGCCAACCGGGCGCAGGGCGGCAAGCGGCCGCGCTCGTCCATGGCGCCCACCATCGTGCTGCGCGACGGCCGCCCGGTGATCCTGACCGGCAGCCCCGGCGGCGCGGCGATCATCCCCTACACCGCGCGCTCCATCGTGGCGCTCCTGGATTGGGGTCTCGACCCGCAGGCCGCGGCCGCGCTGCCCCATGCGGTCACCTTCAACGGGCCGGTCTTTCTGGAGCCCGCCGAGGGGGTGGGCGAGTTGTACCGAGCGCTCGATGCCCTGGGCCATGAGGTGACCATCCGCGACTTGAACTCGGGCCTGCACATCATCCGCATCACCGAGGTCGGTTTCGAAGGCGGTGCCGACCCGCGCCGCGAGGGCGTTGTCCTGGGTGAGTGATCCCCCGGGCCCAGCCCCGCCTTCTGGAACGCTCGATCGTGGCCTGTCGGCTCAGGCCAACCGCAGCGCACCGAACAGAAGGGCGGGCGCGCCGCCAGGGCATCGCGCCCGCCCCCGGGCCCCGACCTATCCCACCCCTTCGCCGGCGACCGCCGCGACCACGTCACCCTGCTTCGCAAGCGAAGGCCGAACACCTGGGAAACCGTGCCCTCCGGTTCTTCGGTGCGAACACGCGCGTCGCCATGTTCATGAAGCTCACTCGAATATGGCCTTGCCACGGAGGCGAATCTCAACCGCAGCTTACATGCCCACGCAAGTTCGGCCCGGCAGGGGCTGCAACCTGCCCCGTCAAGAGGTTGGTCTGGCCTCGCCCCCCCGCCGGCGCCCTGGGTGCCGTCCTGCCGTGTCTGGTATGTGGGGGGGAACTCCCGCGCCCCCGAGGCGCGACGGGCGCGCCAGTCGGCCCCTGGTGGATGGCCGCTGACCTTGGCCGGCAGGACGCGTGCCCTTCGTCGCCGGATCGCGCGCCGCCACTGCTGGCCAAGACCCCCTGGCCGCAGTAGGAGAGCGGCCAGCAGGGAGGGGAGAGCATGGCCGATAGTGACAGTGCGCGAATCGCCAAGGTTCTGGCGCGCGCGGGCGTCGCGTCGCGCCGCGATGCCGAAGCGATGATCGCCGAGGGCCGGGTGGCCGTGAACGGGCGGGTGATCCACACGCCGGCACTGACCGTGGGCCCGTCCGACCGCATCGAGGTGGACGGCCGCCCCCTGCCCGCACCCGAGCCCGCGCGGCTGTGGCGCTTCCACAAGCCTGCGGGCCTCGTGACAACCGCGCGGGATGAGGAGGGGCGGCCGACCGTCTTCGACCAACTGCCCTCAGGCATGCCGCGGGTGATGACGGTGGGGCGGCTCGACCTGACATCCGAGGGACTTCTGCTGCTGACCAATGACGGCGAGCTGAAGCGGCGGATGGAGCTGCCCTCCACCGGCTGGCTGCGGCGGTACCGCGTGCGCGTGCATGGCACGCCGGACGAGGCGCGGCTGGAGCCGCTGCGGCAGGGCATCGTGATCGAGGGCGAGGCGTTCCAGCCCATGGAGGTCCGCTTCGACCGCCAGCAGGGCGCCAATGCCTGGCTGACCGTTGGCCTGCGCGAGGGCCGCAACCGCGAGGTGCGCCGTGCGATGGAGGCCGTCGGGCTGGTGGTGGGCCGGCTGATCCGCATCAGCTATGGTCCGTTCCAGCTCGGCGACCTCGCCCGCGGCGCGGTCGAGGAAGTCCCCGTTCGCGTGCTGCGCGACCAACTCGGGCTGTCCGGTCCGGACGGCCCGCGCGGCGACGGCCCGCGGGCTACGGCCTCGGGTCCTGGCAAACCGGGCAGGGCCCGCCCCGGCTCCCTTGGGGGCCGCGGGCGACGGCCCGAGGGTCGCTCTGCCCGCGGGCCGGATGCCGGCGGCAAGGGTGCCGGCCGCGCAGGGCCAGCCGGGGCAGGGCCGAGACCGGCTGTCCCGGGGCGCGGACAGGAGGCGGATCGCAGCCAGGGCCACGGCCGGGGAACTGAGCCACGCCCGAAATCTTCCGACACTGGCCGGAGCAGGCCGAAGGCAGGGGCCGCCGCAGCCGTCCGTGGCCGTCCCAGCCCCGCGGGCAAGGCTCCAGACCGCAACGATCGCAAGGCTCCTGTCGCCCACGGGCGAACCACTCCCCGCGGAGATGCGCAAGCGCGCCGCGCCGAGTCCGCCCAAGGCGGCCCGAAGGCCCGGTCCGAGGCGCAGGAGAGGCCGGCGCGGACGAACGCAGGACAGAGCGCGTCGCGAAGCAGGGAGAACGCTGCCGGGCCCGCCCGCAAACCAGGTCATGGTCAGGACAAGCGCGACGGCGCGGCCGGCCGGCCGGACCGCGCGTC
>SKMM01000135.1 GCA_007121055.1 Paracoccaceae bacterium
GCCGCGGTGCAGGAGGCCGTATTTGCGCAGCTTGACGTAGAGGCTCTGGCGGCTGAGGCCGAGCATCTCGGCGGCGGCGACGCGGTTGTTGCGGGTCATCTCCACCGCGGTTTCGATGCACATCTTTTCGACGACATCGGTGGTTTCGGCCACAATGTCCTTGAGGGTGGCGGAGCCCACGAGTTCCATCACGCTGCGCACGGCGTCGTCGGACATGGTGGCGCCGGGGGTGCGCATCGCCTCGGCGCGCGAGGCGTCGCGGAGCACGAAGACGATGACGGGGTGCTTGCGGTCGTCGAGCCAGCTGGCCGAGACCTCCACTGCCACCTCGGTCCCCACGGCGCTGCGCAGGCGGGTGGCGTACATCCGCATCTGGCCCGCGCGGGAGGTGTTCTCGAGCATCACCTTAAGGTCCACCGACCCGCGGGTGAGGAAATCCGCCAGCGACCGGCCCTTGACGGTGCTGGCCTGGGCCGCGTCGGCGAGGTTAAGGAAGGCGGTGTTGGCCGCGCGGATCACGCCGTCGCGGTCGGTGAAGACGATGGCCTCCACCCCCTCACGGTAGAGCGCCGAGAGGTTCTGCTGCAACTCGTCGGTGACAGTCTCGGCCGCGTCGGCGCGGTCGAGCCGGCAGAGCATCACCCGTTCGCCCGCGGCGCGGAAGAGGGTGGGGGTGACGCGCAGGTCGAGGCGGCTGCGGCGGGCGGTGAGTTCGACATGGCCGGGCGCGTCGTCGAGGGCGAGGCTGGCGAGGCTCTCCATCACCTCGCCACGGCGGCGGGTGTCGAACTCGCCGGCGAAGGCGTTGCCGATGAGGTCGTCGCGGGGCACGCCGAGGGTCTGGCCCGCGGCGGCGTTGGCGTCGGTGATGCGGCCGGTGGCGACGGAGACGAAGACCATGGCGTCCTGCGTGCGCTCCATCAGCACGCGGTAGCGGGTGTCGTATTCGCGCTGGGCCTCGTAGTCGCGTTCCAGCGCCATCTGCGCCTTGATGAGCTGCTGCTGCATCTCGGCGATGGGGCGCAGGTCTCGGCCCAGCATCAGGATCGCGCCGTCCGGGCCGATGCGGTGGAAGGTGTAGCGGACCGGGAACTCCGCCAGCGCGGCGTCGGTGTGGTTGAGCTCCACCGCCACGCCCTTGCCCTCGCCGCGGGCCAGCGCCTCCATCTGGGCCTCGAACTTGGGCAGGCTTTCGGGGGTGAGGTGGTCGCGCAGGTCGCTGCCTTCCCAGGCCGCGAGCCGCTGCAGGCTGCGCTGGGCGGCGTTGGCGAGGATGGACAGGACCGAGCCTTCCTCGGAGACCACGATGGCCAGATCCGAGGCCGAGGCGATGATGTCGCCCAGCAATTCGGGCGCGATCAGGGGGATCGAGCCGCTGCTCCAGTATCTCGTCCCGCGCGGTGTCACGGTGCCCCCATCGGCGGATGCCACAATCCGGGGCCTCAGGCTTTCGCCTGGAGCGCCTGACCGGGCGGCTTCTGAACGGTCACGCCGCATCGGCGCAACGCCTCTTCGGGGTCGGACACGACATGGTCGGCCCCGAGCTGTGCCTTGAGCTCATCCGCATTCACCCCGACCGCGCCGCCCACGACGATGGGAGGGAGGTCCTCCACGTCCCGTCTGAGCATTTGGATCAGGTGCCGGGTCTGTTCAACCCTGTCGCGGGTGGCGAGCGAGAAACTGACCAGCGCGAAGTCTCCCTCGCGGATGCAGGCGATCACCTCGTTGTCGGGGCGGCCCAGCAGCATCTGCACCGACACGCCGAGGCGGCGGAACCGGGTGGCGGCGATCATCGCGCCGAGCCGGTGCTGTTCGGCCTCGGGCACGACCATCGCCATGCTGGGCGCGCGCCAGTCGGCCACGCTGTCGGCGGTCCAGCGCCGGCCGAGATCGCGCACCGCGGCGATCAGCCGGGCGGTGCCGATGGTGACCTCGGCGAAGCTGCGGCGATTCTCGGCCCAGTCGGTGCCGAGCTGGCAGGCGGCGGCGGGGATGTAGCAGTCCACGATATCCTCGTCGCGCAGGCCGTGCTGGCTGCGCAGCCGCGCAAGCGCCGCGCTGAAGGCGGCCTCGGACGTGACCACCGCGTCGCACAGCATCGCCAGGCAGGTCTCCGACTCGCCCTCGCCATTAGCGCGGCCAGCCTCCGGCCCGCAGATCCGTGCCGCCACGGTGTTGAGGACCCGCTCATGGATCGAGGCTGCCGGCGGGCGGGCGTCGATGCGCAGCGGGTGGTCTTCGGTGGCAGCGGTGTCGGAGAGCGTGTCCTCGGACTGCCTGGTGAGGGGAATCGGCGGCATGCGCACTGTCCTTCCGGCGGTATCTGTCCTGCGGCCCGGTCGACCGGAGTGATTCCCGCCCCGCGCGGGGCTGCCTTCCGGGACTCACCCGATCCGGGTCGGATCGCCTCGCCAGTTTGTGACAGGGCGTGAGGGATGTCAAAGTAAATTGACAGGTTTCGGCATGCAATGGCCCACAAAGAGGGTGGCTGCCCCGAATCTCCTTGTATCCTTGGTGCGCCTGGGGCGCCGAGGGATCGTCCTGCTCCATGTGTCAATTTAAGCCGTCGCCAGAGTGTAAGTTTCAATTGACACTCTGGCCCGGAACGCTAACCTGATCCCCAAGCCGACGATGCGGAGGGGAAAATGGCGTCTCAGAAGGGTAGCGTGGCCGCCACGGTGGGCCTCTACACCCCCGAGGAGCGGGTGCGCCGCGACACGACCGTCTGGACCACCGTGCAGGGCGTTCTGGCGCCGCTGCAGTTCCTGGTCTTCGCCGTGTCGCTGGTGCTCGTGATTCGATACCTGATGACGGGCGAGGGCTTCGTGCTCGCCACCGTCTCGATCGTGCTCAAGACGCTGCTCCTTTATACCATCATGGTCACCGGCGCGATCTGGGAGAAGGTCGTGTTCGGCAAGTACCTGTTCGCGCCCGCCTTCTTCTGGGAGGACGTGTTCTCCATGGCGGTGATCGCTCTGCACACGCTCTATCTGTGGGCGCTGGTGGCGGGCTGGGCCACCGATACCCAGATGTGGATCGCGCTGGCGGCCTATTTCGCCTATGTCATCAACGCCGCGCAATTCGTGTGGAAGCTGCGCATGGCGCGGCTGCAGGAGGCGCAGATGCGCTCGGCTTCGGCCGAGGGGGTGGCGGCATGACCCACCATACCCCCACGCCCCCCGTCCGCGGCTGCGGCAACACCCCCATCCTGAAGGAGCGGGGCCAGCGCGAGGTGTTCTGCGGTCTCACCGGCATCATCTGGCTGCACCGCAAGATGCAGGACGCATTCTTTCTGGTGGTCGGGTCGCGCACCTGCGCCCATCTGCTGCAGTCGGCCGCCGGGGTGATGATCTTTGCCGAGCCGCGCTTCGGCACCGCGATCCTGGAGGAGGGCGATCTGGCCGGCATGGCCGA
>SKMM01000360.1 GCA_007121055.1 Paracoccaceae bacterium
ATTTCCTGGGCCAGGGCACGCTCTACCCCGACGTGATCGAGAGCGTGAGCGTCACCGGCGGCCCTTCGGTCACCATCAAGAGCCACCACAATGTGGGCGGCCTGCCGGAAAAGATGGGCCTGAAGCTCGTCGAACCCCTGCGCGAGCTGTTCAAGGACGAGGTCCGCGCCCTGGGACGCGAACTTGGGCTCCCTGAGCGCTTCATCGGCCGCCATCCCTTCCCCGGCCCCGGCCTGGCCATCCGCTGTCCCGGCGAGATCACGCCCGAAAAGCTCGACATCCTGCGCCGGGCCGATGCGATCTACCTCGACCAGATCCGCCGCCACGGGCTCTATGACGAGATCTGGCAGGCCTTCGTCGTCCTGCTGCCCGTCCGCTCCGTGGGCGTCATGGGCGACGGCCGCAGCTACGACTATGTCTGCGCGCTGCGGGCGGTGACCTCGGTCGACGGGATGACCGCCGACTACTACCCGTTCCCCCACGAGTTCCTGTCGGAGACCGCCGGCCGCATCATCGGCGAGGTCCGCGGCATCAACCGCGTCACCTACGACATCACCTCCAAACCCCCGGGAACCATCGAGTGGGAATGAGGCCGGGCCGGTCGGAAAGACCGGCCGGGGGAGGGGCGCCGGCGCGCGCATGACCTAGCTGAGGCCGGCGGCGCCGGGGAGGGCGCCGTCTGGGCCGGAGGAGAGCACGACATGGCCGAGGCGGTCACATGGGGCTGAGCGGGGCAGGCCGCGGCGCGGTTGCCGGCGCGCCCGAGCGGACGGACATGGGCCGGCCGCTCATCGCGTTCTTCTTCATGCTAGGCTCGATCACGTCCTTCACGCTGATGGCCGTGGCGGGGCGCGAGGTGCAGGCCGAGCTCAACACCTTTCAGCTCATGGCCTGGCGCTCGGCCATCGGCTTCGCCATCGTGTGCGCGCTGCTGGTGGCCTCGCGGCCCGGGCTTGCCCAGATCCGCACCCAGGTGCCCTGGCTGCATGTGCAGCGTAATCTCTTCCATTTCGCGGGCCAGAACGCCTGGTTCCTGGCGCTGATGCTGCTGCCGCTGGCGCAGCTCGTGGCGCTGGAGTTCACCTCGCCCATCTGGGTGGCGCTGCTGGCGGCGCTGATGCTGGGCGAGCGGCTGACCCCGCGCAAGATCATCGCCATCTGCCTGGGCTTCCTCGGGGTGCTGATCGTGGCCCAACCGGGGGTCGAGCCGCTGCAGATCGGCCATGGCGTGGCCCTCATGGCCGCCCTCGGCTTTGCGCTCAACACCATCTACACCAAGCGCATCATGGCCCATGACACGGTGCTGTGCGTGCTGTTCTGGATGACACTCAGCCAGGCCCTGATGGGCCTTGCGCTGGGCCTGCCGGGGGGCTTTCCCTGGCCCTCGGCCAGCCTCTGGCCCTGGCTGATCCTCGTGGGCCTCACCGGCCTGTCGGCGCATTACTGCCTGACCAGCGCGCTCGGCCACGCCCCCGCCTCCATCGTGGCCCCCATGGAGTTCCTGCGCCTGCCCGTCATCGCCATGGTCGGCGCGCTTCTCTATGCCGAGTCGGTAGCAGTGGCGGTCTTCATCGGCGCTGCGGTGATCCTGACGGCGAACATGATCAACCTCGGCATCCGCCTGCCCCTGCGCCGCTGAGCCGGGACCGGGGCCAGGCGGCCAACGGAAACCTTCCACGCGGCAAGGGCATCTGGTCGCGGGGGCTTCCGCGCGGGCCGGCGCGCGGCTATCCCACCCCGAGATATCGGAGACGCCCATGCCCCTGCGCCGCGCCACCCTGATCCTCGCCACGCTGGCGGCCCTTGCCGCTCCGGCGGCGGCCCAGACCCACTTCGTGGCCGAGCCCAGCGCCGCGCAACTGGCTGCCGCGGACGTGCTGCTGGTGGACATCCGCCAGCCGCAGGAGTGGCGCGAGACCGGCGTGCTCCCCGAGGCGCTGCTGATCGCCCACAATGGCGACCCCGCGCAGTTTCTGGCCGAGCTCGGCCCGCATCTCGACGGCCGGCCGGTAGCGCTCATCTGTCGCACCGGCAGCCGCACCGCCCGGGCGGCCGCGGCGCTGGCTCCGGCGCTCGACGTGCCGGTGATCGACATCGCCGGCGGGATGATGCGGCTGATCGCCGAGGGCACCCGGACCGCGGCGCCAACCCACGAACAAGGCTGCGCAATCTGCTGATCGTGTCTTGACGGGCATGTGACAGCTTGCGACCCAAGGCTGGGGTGCGCGTGGAGGACGCGGGCCCACTTGGGAGGAGAGTGATGAGTAAGACACTTCGGGCCGCGCTGGTCGCGGCAGCGACGCCGTTTGCGCTGGCGGCGGTGGCGCCGTCCGCTGCGCTGGCAGGCGGCATCGAGCGCACCCCGCAGTCGATGGAGATCCTGTTCGCGCCCGGCCGGCAGGTACAGTTCAGCCTGGGCGCCGTCCGCCCCCGCGCCTCGGGGACATCGCCGCTGACCCCTGGCGTCAGTTCGGGCAACGTGTTCGGTCGCTACCTCCAGCCCGAGATTGCTGTGAAATGGTCCCTGAACGACCGCCTCGACGCGGCCCTCATCCTCGACCGCCCCTTCGGTGCCCGCACGCGCTACCCAGAGGGCACGGGCTACTTCCTGGCCGGCAGCACCGCCAGCATCAACAGCGAGGCGCTGACCGGCGTGCTGCGCTATCGCCTCGACGGGGGGGTCGGGGTGCACGGCGGCATCCGGCTGCAGCAGCTGTGCTGCGACGCACGGGTGCGCACCGCCACCGGCCTCGACTATCGGCTGGAGACGCCGACCTCGCGCGCCGCGGGCTATCTGGTGGGGGTGTCGTGGGAACGCCCCGACATCGCCGCCCGGGTGGCGCTGACCTACAATTCCGCCGTTCGCCACCGCTTCGACGATGCCACCGAGGAAATCGCCGGGCTCGTGCCCACCCAGCCCGGACCCTTCCGCACCACCACGCCCGAATCGGTGAACCTCGAATTCCAGACCGGGATCGCCCCCGACACGCTGCTGTTCGGCTCGGTCCGCTGGGCCCGCTGGTCGCGGTTCGAGATCGCGCCGCCGCTCTATGCCCAGGCCGTGGGCGGGGCGCTGACCTCCTATGACAGCAATGTGGTGACCTATCGCCTTGGCCTGGGCCGGCGGTTCAACGAGACCTGGTCAGGCGCCGTCACCGCGCTCTACGAGCCGCGCAGCGGGGACGTGGTCTCCAACCTCGGGCCCCGGGACGGTCGCAAGGGGCTAGGGGTCGCCGCGACCTGGAGCACCGGGCCCTACAGCGTCACCGGCGGGCTGCAGTACCAGCGCCTCGGCCGCGCGACGACCTTCGCCCCGACCTCCGCCCGCTTCAGCGGCGGCAGCCTGATGGCCGCCGGCGTCCGCGTCGCGGTGAGCTTCTAGGCGCCCAAGCGCAGGCCCGGACG
>SKMM01000161.1 GCA_007121055.1 Paracoccaceae bacterium
AAGACCGCCCGCGGCGCCACCAAGGCCCTGCGCGGCCGCGTCGAGCCCGACGACTGACGCCCGAGCGCTTTCCGACGGGGCCCCGGGCCACACGGGCCCCGCCGCCCTGCCCGCGCCCGCCGTCCTGCACAGTCAGGCAGCCCTCGCCCGACACTACGCTGCCCGGCTTCAAAAAACTGTTGTCTTGTACGCTGCGGGCGACGACGCTGGCCCGCACACGTCGCACCACGACTTGGAGGCGCGACCCGGTGCGCTAATTCCCCGTGCTGCGACAGGTCGCGGCAGGGTCGCGCGGCAGCGCCCCGGGGCGTAGGCAAGCGGGGTCTGGGCCAGGGGCCCGGGACCACCTGAATGCCCCGCAGGAAACGAACAAGACACAGGACAGGGCGAGGCATGACACAACTCTCCGAACGGCTGGGCCTGCGGGTCGACCCCACCATCTTCTTCGTCTCCGCGGGGCTGAGCATCCTGTTCGTGATCGTGCTGGTGGCCGCCCCGGGCCCCATCGGCGCGGCCTTCTCGGCGGGGCGCGAATGGATCGTCGCCCATCTGGGCTGGTTCTTCATCCTCGGGGTCAATGTCTGGCTCGGCTTCCTGATCTACGCCGCCATGTCGCGCCACGGCCATATCCGGCTGGGACCGCGCGACTCGCGCCCGGAATTCTCCAACCTGTCCTGGTTCACCATGCTGTTCGCCGGCGGCATCGGCACGGTGCTGATGTTCTGGGGCGTGGCCGAGCCCATCAGCCACTACCAGTCCCCGCCGCTGCCGGGGGTCGAGCCCTTCACCGTCGAGGCCGCCCAGGACGCGATCTCGATCTCGCTCTACCACCTCGCGCTGCACACCTGGACGATCTTCGCCCTGCCGGGCCTGGCATTCGCCTATTTCATCAACCGCTACGACCTGCCGGTGCGCGTCAGCTCCGTCTTCTATCCCCTGCTGCGCGAGGGCATCCACGGCCCCATCGGCAAGGCCATCGACATCGCCGCGATCCTCGGCACGCTGTTCGGGGTGGCGGTGTCGCTGGGGCTGGGGACCAGCCAGGTGGCCGCCGGGCTCTCGGCGCTGTTCGGCTGGTCCGACGGGGTCGGGCTGCAGCTTGCCATTATCGGCGCGCTCACCTTCGTGGCGACCGTCTCCATCGTGGTCGGCCTCGACCGCGGGGTGCGGGTGCTGTCCAACATCAACATCGGCATGGCCGTGGGGCTGATGGTCTTCGTGCTGATCACCGGCTCCACCCTGTTCCTGCTGCGCGGCATCGTCGAGACCTTCGGCCTCTACCTGCACAACCTGCCCCGGCTCGCCTTCTGGAACGACATGCTGCATGGCGACGACATGGACACCGACGGCTGGGGCTGGCAGGGCGGCTGGACGGTGTTCTACTGGGCCTGGACCGTCACCTGGTCACCCTTCATCGGGCTGTTCGTGGCGCGCATCTCGCGCGGGCGAACCATCCGGGAATTCGTGTTCGGCGTGCTGCTGGCGCCCTCGCTTTTCACCGTGATCTGGTTTGCCGTGTTCGGCTGGCAGGCCATCGCCATCGACGGGCTGGGGCCCGAGGCGCGCGAGGCGATGGGCAACGGCGCCGGCGTCATCAGCGAGGCGGTCGCGGAGTCGATCCCGCTGGCGATGTTCGCGCTGTTTGCCGAACTGCCCTGGGCGCCGCTGATTCAGGGCATCGCCATCCTCGTGGTGGCGATCTTCTTCGCCACCTCGTCGGACAGCGCCTCGCTGGTGGTGGACATGATGTGCACCGGCAACCAGCAATCCGGCCCGGTGCGCCAGCGCGTGTTCTGGGGCGCGGCCGAGGGCGCCATCGCCGCCACCCTCATCGTGCTGGCGGGCGAGGCCGGCCTCACCGCGCTGCAGGAGGTCATCACCGTGGTGGGCCTGCCGATCTTCCTGCTGGTGTTCATGATGATCCCTGCCCTGATCCGCGGCTTCCAGGCCGAGGACATCGACCACATCACCATCGGCAAACGCCCCGCCCTCAGCGAGTTCGACGTACAGGAGCCCGAAACCGCCCCAACCTCCGGCGCGCGCGGCAACCCGGCCGAGTGACCCCCACCCGGCCGGGCACCCCAAGGCGGCGACCCGCGCAGGCCCGTAGCATCGCGCGCAAGGCGCGCCGGGGACAGCGCCGCGCAAGCACTCCGCCTGCGATTCCGAAAGCGCGGGTGTCGGCCTCGCCCATGGCTGCGTCTGGCGCCGCCGGAGCCTCACCAGCTGCCCTGCCCCCAGGCTTCGGCCATGGAAATCGCTACCGCCCCGGTGTGCGTCGCCACCCCCACGGGGGTGACACGCCCGCGGCGTCTCAGCCCGGCTGGCGGTCGGCGGCCCAGCTGGCGCGGGCCATCGCCTCGATCTCGGCGATGGTGGCGTCGGGCACCGGCACCACCTCCCCGGTCCCCAGCCCGTCGTCGTGGAACAGATAGAGCCGCGAGGCGAACTGCCCGAAGGGCAGCGACCCCTCGCCGAAGCGCTCGCCCCGGCCGTTGGTGGAGACCACCACACCGCAGCCCCAGTCCTGACCGCTGTCATTGTTGGGGTTGAAGAAATAGACCCGCATCTCGCCCGATTGATCCAGCGCCACCCGGGTGATGGCGATGGCGTGCCAGCCCACGAAACGCCCGAGGCTGTCGGTCACGGCAATGCCCGCGGGCTGGGGATGGATGACGATCTGGTTGCCGTTGTGCAGCGGGTGATAGCCGGCGTGGAAGCGGCGCAGGAACCCCGCGTGGTCGGCCAGCTTGCCGGTGGCGATGTCCACCGCGATGTGGAAGTCGCGCCCGACCCACCAGCCATGCAGTTCCGGATTGATCCAGCGATGCGGATCCTCGCCGCGGCCCATGACCCGGCGGCCCATCTCGGCATAGAGCCGGTCGATCTGCGGCACCAGCAGCACCGACACGGGGTCGGCGTCCAGCGGCGTGCCCGACACCAGCCCCGCCGGCAGAACCGCGCTGTCCAGCGGCTGGCCCTCGAAATGCACCAGCAACCGGTCGTGGCGCAGCACGTTGGTCAGGAGCCACAAGAGGTAGTCGGGATCGTTGAGCGCCCACATCGCCAGCGCGCGCGCCGACTGGCAGGTGGGATTGTTGCCCTGCCCGATCCCCAGCGGGTTGCCCAGCAGCATCAGCACACCCGCCAGCAGACGCACGCGGGCGGGCTCCGCCGGGCCGCAGGCGGCCAGCAGCGCGGATTCAGACGCGGGCGACAGCGGCAGCTCCAGCAGACGCCACAACGAGGGCGCCACCGGGGGCGCATAGACGATCCCCCGCTCGAGCATCAGCGCGAGGCCCAGCACCGCCTGGGCGGTGGCCGGGCGCACCGATTCGCGGATCAGGCAGTGCACCAGCGCCTCGTAACAGCGCAGCGCGTCGAGGCCGGTG
>SKMM01000090.1 GCA_007121055.1 Paracoccaceae bacterium
AGCGCCCGAAGGCGAGCCACGCCCGGAACGCATCGCGGATCATCGCGTCCAGCGCGACCTCGTCGGCGGTCTTGCCCGAGGCGCTGTCGGCGAGCCGTTCCAGCTCAGCGAGGCGCGCCTCGATGCCCTTGATCCAGTCCGGCGTCATCGCGTCGGCTCCGGAGCGCAGGCCGTCAGAGACCGATTGCCACGGCGACCGTCGCAGCGACGGCGGCGGCCGTGAGGCCGAGCCCGAGGGCTCTGAGCCGGGCGTAGGCTCGGAAGGCCCGGAGGATGGTGGGGTCGACGGGGGACGCATGGTTGGGGGCGCAGGGATCAGCCGGAGAGGAGGACGCGGGCGGCGCGCAGCAGGGCGCTGGGATCGCGGTCGCTGCGCACCACCGGGGGTGGGGGCGGGATGCGGCCGGTGAGAGCGTGCACCGCGGTCCATGCGGAGCGGATCGAGTATTCCACGGTGAAGGCGCAGTCGCGGGGAAGCTCGCAGAACTGGCCGATGATGGCGAAATTCTGCGCGCCCTGGGGGATCACCGGGGGGCGGTCGCCGCTGCGCCGGGGCATGAACTGGCTGGTGATCAGCGGCATGCGGCAGGGGATGACCTCGGCACGGTCGAAGAACTCGGCATGCTGGGCCGGGCCGAGGCGGAGCTGGTGGGCAAGCTCGGCCAGGATCTCGAGCCCGGTGGCCTGCGCCATGGGCTTGCGCACCGCATCCCCCGGCCGATCGCCGCGCAGGCCATAGCCCCAGAACATCGGCCGGCCGGCCGGCTGGCCGCGGAAATGCGGCTGGTGGAACACCACGATGGACATCAGCCAGCCGGAGTCGACGAAGGTCACGAGCCCGCCGGTGCCGGTGCGGTTGGCGGTGAGATCCTCCATGAAGGTGACGAAGGCGGGCTGTTCGAGGGTGACCGAGAAGGAGGTCCAGGCGGTGCGGCTGCGGTCGCCGGCAAAGACCTCGGGCCGGCCGAGGCCGGGATGGGCGGCGGCGAGGCGCTTCCACAGGTCGAAGCCGGGGGCCGGGCCGTCCTGTGCCGGGGGGGCTGCGTTGCGGTTACCGGTGACGGTGGCGTCGGTCATCGAGCCCAGCGTGAGGTAGACGCGGTCGTCGGGGCCGACCTCCAGGACCTCGCCCGTTCCGAGCCGCAGGCCGGTCACCCGGCGGGCGGCTGCGTCGCCCGCGATGGCGACATCCACCACGCGGCAGCCGGTGCGGATTTCCAGGCCCCGGGCGCGCAGCCAGTCGAGCATCGGCGCCACGATGGAGTCGTACTGGTTGTGGCGGGTGCGCAGGATCCCCTCGATCCGCGCAAGCCCCGGGAACAGGTGCAGGAACCGGCGCATGTAGCGGCGCATCTCGGCCACGGAATGCCATGGCTGGAACGAGAACATCGTGGACCACATGATCCAGAAATTCGTCTCGAAGAAGGCGGGCTTGAACCACTCCTCGATGCGCATCCCGTCGAGCCGGGTTTCGGAGGTCAGCAGCAGGCGGTTCAGGGCCACGATCTCTTCCGCGCCGAGGCCGAGGCGGGGCCAGTCTTCAGCCCTGCGGCCGTCGCGCAGCAGGCGGCATTCGGAGCGCCCCGGCACCATTCGGTTGAAGGCGAGGATGTCGTCGCGGATGGAGATGCCGGGGTCGTCGGGCGCGGGGATGGAGCCCAGCAGATCGAGGGTGCAGACGAAGTTCGGCTCGAACATCCGGCCGCCGCGGGTCAGGTAGCCCGCCTGCGGGTCGCCCCCGCCGTCCAGACTGCCACCGGCCACGCCGCGGTGTTCCAGAAGTGTGATGTGGTCGCCCGGGACTCCGCCGTCCCGGATCAGCAGCACCGCTGCCGCGAGCGCAGCGATGCCGCCGCCGACCAGCACATGCCGCCCGCCTGTAACCTGTTCTGCCATGAGCCCCACCTCCCGGTCTCGGGAGATCATTTTTTGGGCGTTTTGTCCAGAATTTCCCATAGATTTGGCACATCGTGTGCAGCGAAGAGATATGAGGTCTGGCCGTGGTGGATTTCCCGAAGTCCCATGTTCTGCCAAGGTGGCGACTGCCTCCGGCCCCGGCCCGGCGGTGCCCATGTCGGCTAAGGAGCAATGGCTGCCGGTGCCCCGGCCCGGCGGGAGCCTCAGTGCCCGTGCGACGGGCGCAGGGCGCAGACTCCCGCCCGCGTCGGCGGTGCAGCCAGGCCCGCTTGACCTGAGTCAACGTCGAACGCCGCGCGCGCGGGCAACCTGACCCGATGGGAAGATGCGCACGGCACCCTCGGGGAGGGGGGACCCGCGCGCGGGAGGGGGCAGCATGACCGGTGCGATCATTCGCAAGCCGGCGGGCGCAGCGACCCGGGCGCCGGAGGAGACCGGATGGGATGCCGCACGCGCGCGGCTTGCGGGCCTGCCGGGCGGGGGGCTGAACATCGCGCATGAGGCGGTCGACCGGCATGTCCTTACCGGCCACGGCGGGCAGGCGGCGCTGATCTGGCGGGGGCGCGACGGTGCGCGCGCGGTCCTCAGCTACGGCGACCTTGCGGCGCGGTCGGCGCGGTTCGCCAATGTGCTGACGGCCCATGGCATCGCCCGCGGCGACCGGCTGTTCCTTCTGTGCGGGCGGGTTCCCAACCTGCATGCCGCCACGCTGGGCGCGCTGAAGGCCGGCGTGGTGGTCAGCCCGTTGTTCGCGGCCTTCGGCCCCGAGCCGGTGCGCGCCCGGATGGAGATCGGGCAGGCCAGTGTGCTGCTGACCACCGAGGCGCAGTACCTCCGCAAGGTGGCGCCGTGGCGGGCCGACCTGCCCTCGCTGAAGCTGGTGCTGATCCTGGGCGACAGCGCGCCCGAGGGCTGCGTCGCGCTGGGTCCGGCCATGGCCGCGGCGCCCGAGTGCTTCGACACGGTGCCCACCGGACCCGAGGACATGGCGCTTCTCCACTTCACCTCCGGCACCACCGGCAAGCCCAAGGGCGTGGTGCATGTCCACGAGGCGGTGGTGGCGCATGCCGAGACCGGGCGGCGCGCGCTCGACCTGCGGCCGGGTGATATCTACTGGTGCACCGCCGATCCCGGCTGGGTCACGGGGATGAGCTATGGCATCGTCTCGCCGCTGTGCAACCGCGCCACGCTGGTGGTGGACGAGGCCGAGTTCGATCTGGACCGTTGGTATGGGATCCTCGAGTCTGAGCGGGTGCAGGTCTGGTACACCGCCCCCACCGCGATCCGGATGATGATGCGCGCGGGGCCCGGGGCGGCGGCGGGGCGGGATTTCTCGGCGCTGAGGTTCCTGGCCAGCGTGGGCGAGCCGCTCAACGCCGAATGCGTGCTGTGGGGGCAGGAGGTGTTCGGCCTGCCCTTCCACGACAACTGGTGGCAGTCGGAAACCGGCGGCATCATGATCGCCAACACCC
>SKMM01000350.1 GCA_007121055.1 Paracoccaceae bacterium
GTCCCGCCCTGGGTCCGGCCGCAGGCCCCGGGGGGGCGTCGGGGTCGGGGATGGCGACTGGGCGCAGCGGCAGGGCGCGGGCGGGGGGCGGAGCCGCGGGGGCCGTGGCCTCGGGCACCTGCAGCCAGACCTCCACCCGCGTGCCAGCGCCCGGGGTGCTGTCGACCGTCAGGCTGCCACCGATCAGGCCCACGAGCTTGCGCACGATGGGCAGGCCCAGCCCGGTGCCGCCATAGCGGCGGGTGACGGAATTGTCGGCCTGCTCGAACTCCTCGAAGACGCGGCCGAGCTGGTCCTCGGTCATGCCGATGCCGGTGTCCTGCACGCGCAGGCACAGCCGCCCGTCCTGCACCGTGATGTCGAGGGTGACCGCGCCCTCATCGGTGAACTTCACCGCATTGCCCACGAGGTTGTGCAGGATCTGCCCGATGCGCACCGGATCGCCCAGCCGCCTGCGGTGGGCGGCCGCGTCGGCGCGCACCATCAGTGCGAGGCCCTTGCGCCGCGCGGACAGGCCGTGCAGCGCCTCGATCCGGCGCCCGATCTCGGCCGGGACGAAGGGCTCGGCGGTCAGCGCCATCTTGCCCGATTCGATGCGCGCGAGGTCGAGGATGTCGTTGATGATCGCCAGGAGCGCCTCGCCCGAGTCGTGCACGGTGCGCAGCATCTCCTGCTGGGCGGGGATGAGGGGGGTGGCGGCGAGCGCCTCGGACATGGCCAGCACGCCGTTGAGGGGGGTGCGAATCTCGTGGCTCATGTTGGCGAGGAAGGCGGATTTGGCACGGCTTGCGGCCTCGGCCGAGAGGCGGGCCTGCTCGAGCTGCGCCTGGACGCGGCGCTGGCGCAGGGTCTGGACGGTCAGCACGAGCGTCATCGCGACCAGCAGGCAGAGCACGCCGATGGCGATCCGGAACACCCGACGCTGGAGCTGGCCGATCTCCTCGCGCTGCTGGTCGCTTTCGGCGTTGAAGAAATGCATCACCTGCAGCGCAAAGCGGCGGGTGTCGTCGTGCAGCCGCGCGGTGGCGTCGATGAGGCCCGGCAGGGCGGCGGCGAGGTCCGCGTCGGGGCCGTCCATCAGCGCCATATGGGCCTGCAGGAAAGGGTCGAAGGGCCGCGGCGTGCTGGTGGTGTCGCTGAAGCGGCGCAGCTCCTGGCCGATGACCCCGCTGGCGATGGAGCCCGCCCGGCTGTAGAGGATGTCGAACCGCATCCGCAGCTCGGCCAGATGGGCGGCGTCCGGCGCGCCTTGCGCGGATTGGGCGGCGACGAGCAGGCGCAGCACGTCGACCTCGGCCTGGGTGGCGGTCCAGTAGACATTGTCGCCGCCGGCGGTGCGCAGCTCGGCAAAGCGGCGGTCGGCCTCGATCGCGAGCGGCACGATCACGAGGATCGCCCCGCCCGCCAGCGTGACGAGCAGCGGCCAGAACGCCCAGGAAAGGGTCCTGCGCCAGGCCCGTTGCATGGGGCCTCAGCGCTCCACCCGCAGGTGGCTGATCTGCCAGACGCTGCGGGCAAAGGTGGTTTCTGTCTGGAAGGCCGGATCGTCGTCGAAGGGAAACAGCAGCCAGAACGGGCCCTGGGCGCGCATCGGCATCCGCGCGCCGTTGCGCAGATAGGCGAGCATGGGGGCTGCCGGCGTGATCTCCTCGAAGCCGATGCTGGCGCTGTAGCCGTCGAGCGCCTCGATCACCACCTGGCCGGGGCCGTTGCCGGGGTCGATGCCGGCGGCGAGAAGCAGGTCGCGCAGCAGCACCCCGGTGTAGAGGTCCACCGATTCGGTCCACACCGTGGAGGTGCGGTATTCGGTCTGCGGCAGCGCCGCGAGGCCGGCCGTGTCGAATTCCAGCCGCAGCGTCGCCTGCGCGTCGTAAAGCGCGACCACCGCGCCGCCGGCCTGCGCGGCGAGCGGTGCGCCCAGGGCCGCCAACATGCAGGCCGCGCAAGCCCGCAGCAGGCTGCGCCGATCCGGGCCGCGCGGCCCCGCTGTCCGATCCTCGATCATCCCCTCAAACTCCCGTTCACGGGGCCACAGGCCCATCCTCCACCGGCGCCGGGTGCGCCGGGCGATCCATCTCCGGAGCCTGGCCCGAAAAGAAGAACATTCTGTTAGCGTTTTTCCGCCAAGATGACGGTATCGGCGGAGCTGGGCGGCGTGCCGTGCCAGGCCCATCCGGGGCGCGCCGGTCAGCGGAGCGAGGCAAGCATGACGGGATCGAAACCGGACAGACGGGTGGGCTGGCATCTGGCCCTGCTGGCGGTGGTGATGATGGGGCTGGCGGCGGGGCCGGGCTGGTCGGCGGGCCCGCCCAGGCTGACGGTGGTGGGCCCTGAGGGCGAGCGGGTCTACGACATGGCCGACCTGCGCGCCCTCGGCGTCACCGAGGTGACCACCGGGACCCCCTGGACCGACGGGGTGGTGCGCTTCACCGGCGTTGCCCTGGCGCAGCTTCTGGGCGACGCGCTGCCGCCGGGCGGCACGCTGCGGCTGATCGCGCTGAACGATTACGAGGGGGTGATGCCGGTGGCCGAGCTCGACCCGAGCGTGCCGGTGATCGCCTATCTGCGCAACGGCCGCCCGATGTCGGTGCGCGACAAGGGCCCCTTCTGGGTGGTGTTCCCCTTCGATTCGGCCGAGCAGTACCAGTCCGAGCAGGTGTATTCCCGCAGCGTCTGGCAGCTCGTGCGCATCGTGATCGAGCCCTGACGCGCGCTCCTGACGTCCCGTGCGGCGCCGGATGCGGTGCAGTCCAGCGGGCTGGCGAGCCGCGCGGCGTACGATCCCCCGGGCCTGAGGCTATGCCGGAGCCCCGCCGCAGTCCCTGGACTGACCCGGTGCGGGGCGTGGTGGCGCTGCACTCTGGCAGCGGCGGAATGGCCTTGCCGAACCTGCGGTGCGGCGACGGTGTCCAGGCGCTGCCGGGCGGCGGCGTCCCCGGGGCCGGGGATCAGCCGTGCAGGGTGCCCCAGCGCTCGATGAGCTGTTGCTGCAGGCGGCGGGCGGAGGCGGCCCAGTTGCTGGCGCCGGCGGGGCGTTCGCGCTGGGCGGTGGGGATGCGGGCGCGGGCGTCGAGGTCGGCCGAGAAGATGGCGAAGGCAAGCTCGGGGCCGCCGGGGGGCGTGACATAGCCCGCCAGCCCGCTGACGTAGTTCAGCGTGCCGGTCTTGGCCGCGACCTGCAGCGGGTGGTTCGGCATCGGCTGGCCGCGGGCATCGCGCAGGGGCATATCGCGCAGGATCCCGCGCAACTGCCCCGCCACGCCGGGGGCGCAGAGCGCCGCGACCATCTGCGCGGGGCTGATCCGCGAGGCCTCGCCCAGGCCGGAATGGTCGCTCAGCCGCATGCCCGGAACGCCCAGCCGCGCCCCGGCCCAGTCGGCCA
>SKMM01000187.1 GCA_007121055.1 Paracoccaceae bacterium
ACGGCATGCGCACCCTCGAGGTCGAGGTGCAGGGTCCCGGCTCGGGCCGCGAATCGGCGCTGCGGGCGCTGGCGGCGGTGGGCTTCGACATCACCGCGATCCGCGACGTGACCCCGATCGCGCACAACGGCTGCCGCCCGCCCAAGCGCCGGCGCGTCTGATCACGGTATCCATTGCCCCCGGGCCGCGCATGTCGCGGCCCGGGGCGCATGTCATTGAGAGATCCTCGGGCGTCTGCCGCTAACGGACATGGGCGGTGGGCAGGTATGGAGGCGACACGCATGATCCACAAGAACTGGCAAGAGCTGATCAAGCCCACGCAGCTCGAGGTCAAGCCAGGCAACGACCCTGCCCGTCAGGCCACCGTCATCGCCGAGCCGCTGGAGCGCGGCTTTGGCCTGACGCTGGGCAACGCGGTGCGGCGGGTGCTGATGTCCTCGCTGCAGGGGGCCGCGATCACCAGCGTGCAGATCGACAACGTCCTGCACGAGTTTTCGTCCGTGTCCGGCGTGCGCGAGGACGTCACCGACATCGTGCTGAACCTCAAGGGTGTGGCGCTGCGGATGGACGTGGACGGGCCGAAGCGTCTGTCGATCTCGGCCCGCGGGCCGGGGGTGGTGACGGCCGGCGACATCTCCGAATCGTCGGGCATCCACATCCTGAACCGCGACCATGTGATCTGCCACCTCGACGATGGCGCGCAGCTTTACATGGAGCTGACGGTCAACACCGGGAAGGGCTATGTCTCGGCCGACAAGAACCGGCCCGAGGATGCGCCCATCGGGCTGATCCCGATCGACGCGATCTATTCGCCGGTGCGCAAGGTCGCCTATGAGGTCACACCCACCCGCGAGGGTCAGGTGCTGGACTATGACAAGCTGACGATGAAGCTGGAGACAGACGGGTCGGTGAGCCCCGAGGACGCGGTGGCCTATGCCGCGCGCATCCTGCAGGACCAGCTGCAGATCTTCGTCAACTTCGACGAGCCGGAGGCCGCGGGCCGTCTGGATTCGGACAGCGGGCTGGAGTTCAACCCGCTCCTGCTCAAGAAGGTCGACGAGTTGGAGCTGTCGGTGCGCTCGGCGAACTGCCTGAAGAACGACAACATCGTCTATATCGGCGATCTGATCCAGAAGACCGAGGCGGAAATGCTGCGGACGCCGAACTTCGGCCGCAAGTCGCTCAACGAGATCAAGGAAGTTCTGGCGGGGATGGGTCTGCATCTTGGCATGGATGTCGAGGACTGGCCGCCGGAGAACATCGAGGACCTTGCCAAGCGGTTCGAGGACCAGTTCTGAGATTGCCCGGGGGCGGTGCACGCCCCCGGTTCCGGGCCTTTCGGCCCCAAGGTGAGCGGACCCAGACGAGGGACCGCCGGACAAAGCAAAACGAAGATGATGGAGTGACCCATGAGACATGCCCGCGGCTATCGCCGCCTCAACCGGACCCACGAGCACCGCAAGGCGCTGTTTGCCAACATGGCAGGCGCCCTGATCGAGCATGAGCAGATCAAGACCACCCTGCCCAAGGCCAAGGAACTGCGCCCGATCGTGGAGAAGCTGATCACGCTGGGCAAGCGGGGCGATCTGCACGCCCGCCGTCTGGCCGCCTCGCGGCTGAAGCAGGACGCGCATGTGGCCAAGCTGTTCGAGATCCTCGGGCCGCGCTATGCCGAGCGCCCCGGTGGCTATGTCCGCGTTCTGAAGGCCGGCTTCCGCTATGGCGACATGGCGCCGATGGCGATCATCGAGCTGGTGGACCGCGACCCGGAGGCCAAGGGCGCCGTGGACCGCGCCCGCGAGGAGGCCGACGAGGCGCTGGAAACCGCGCAGGACTGACGCGGCCGGCTCGGCTTGATCGGGGGCTCGCCACTGGCGGGCCCTTTTTCGTTGCCCGTGGCGGGCTGGCCCGCGCCAGTGGTAGAGGGGGCCGATGCCAGATCTGTTCGACACCGCCCCCGCCGCCCCGCGCGGCCAGCCCGAGGCGCCGCGGCCGCTGGCCGACCGGCTGCGGCCGGAGCGGCTGGAGGATGTGGTGGGGCAGGGGGCGGTGCTGGGCCCCGCGGGGCCGCTGGGGGCGATGGTGGCGGCCGGCCGGCTGTCGTCGCTGATCCTGTGGGGGCCGCCGGGGGTGGGCAAGACCACCATCGCCCGGCTGCTGGCGGGGCATTCGGGACTGCATTTCGTCCAGATCAGCGCGATCTTTTCGGGGGTGGCCGAGTTGCGGCGGGTGTTCGACGCGGCGCGCGCCCGGCGGGCTGCGGGGCAGGGGACGCTGTTGTTCGTCGATGAGGTTCACCGCTTCAATCGCGCGCAGCAGGACGGCTTTCTGCCGCATATGGAGGATGGCACGCTGGTGCTGGTCGGGGCCACGACCGAGAACCCGTCCTTCGAGCTGAACGCGGCGCTGCTGAGCCGGGCGCAGGTGATCGTGCTGGAGCGGCTGGGGCGCGGGGATCTGGAGCGGCTGGCGGCGCGGGCCGAGGCGGCGCTGGAGCGCGCGCTGCCGTTGACGCCCGAGGCGCGGGAGGCGCTGCTCGGGATGGCCGACGGGGATGGGCGGGCGCTTCTGAACCTGATCGAACAGGTGGCGGCGTGGCGGGTGGCCGCGCCGGTGGGGCCGGCCGATCTGTCGGCGCGGGTGATGCGGCGGGCCGCAATCCATGACAAGGGGGGCGACGGGCATTACAACCTGATCTCGGCGCTGCACAAGGCGGTGCGGGGGTCGGACCCGGATGCCGCCCTTTACTGGCTGGCGCGGATGCTGGAGGGGGGCGAGGACCCGCGCTATCTGGCCCGCCGGATCACCCGGATGGCGGTCGAGGATATCGGGCTGGCCGATCCGCAGGCCCCCGGGCTGTGTCTGGAGGCCTGGCAGCTGTATGAGCGGCTGGGCGCGCCCGAGGGGGAGCTGGCGCTGGCGCAGGCGGTGGTCTATCTGGCGCTGGCGCCGAAATCGAACGCGGTTCATGCCGCGTTCAAGGCCGCCCGGGCGGAGGCGAAGCGGTCAGGCTCCGTGCCGCCGCCGAAGCATATCCTGAACGCGCCCACCGCGCTGATGAAGGATCAGGGTTATGGCGCGGGCTATCTGTATGACCATGACGCCGCGGACGGGTTCTCGGGGCAGGGCTATTTCCCCGACGGCATGAAGCGGCCGGTGTTCTACGCCCCGCCCGAGCGCGGCTTCGAGCGCGAGCTGAAGAAGCAGGTGGACTGGTTCGCCCGGGCCCGCGCGCGCCGGCAGGGGGGCGGTTGACATGCGCGGCCGCAGGGCCGAGGGGGCGGGATGATCTGGAGATCTGCACAGCTGGCGCCGGGCGGCGCACCGGGGGCGCTCGGGTCCGGAGGCGGGCAGGCGGCGGCGGCCGGGGGCATGGCGG
>SKMM01000204.1 GCA_007121055.1 Paracoccaceae bacterium
ACGTCGCGCAGGATCACCCGGACCTCGAATTCCAGCCCGTCGGCGCCGAAGCTGCGGAACAGGACCGAGGGCGCGGGGTTGAGCGACACCAGCGGCTGGGCCTCGGCGACATCGTACAGGATCTGTTCGACCTTTCGGGTGTCCGAGCCGTAGGCGACCGAGACCGGCACGATCAGCCGGCCGGTCATGTTGAACCGGGTCCAGTTGGTCACATGGCCCGAGATCAGGTCGGCGTTGGGCACGATCACGTCGTTGCGGTCGAAGGTCTGGATGATGGTGGAGCGCACCGAGATCTTGCGCACGGTGCCCATGACGCCGCCGACCTCGATCCAGTCGCCCTCGGCGATGGGGCGTTCGAACAGCAGGATGATGCCGGAGACGAAGTTCGACACCACGGTCTGCAGGCCGAAGCCGATGCCCACCGACAGCGCGCCCGCGACGATGGCGAGGTTCGACAGGTCGAGCCCGGTGGTGGTGACGGCGAAGAGCGCGGCGAGGAAGATCCCGGCATAGCCCACGCCCGAGACGACGGCGGCCTGCGCCCCCTTCTCGATCTGGGTCTTGGGCAGGACGGAAGTGCGCAGCGCCCCCTGCAGCACCCGGGTCACCGCATAGCCCATGGCGAAGACTACGAGGAAGGTCAGGATGTCGATCGGCGAGATCCGCGTGTCGCCCAGCGCGAAGCCCTCGCGCAGGCCGGTCAGCAGGTCGCGCAGCTCGGATTCGCGCATCCCCCACAGCAGCGCGAACAGCGGCAGCGACAGGACCATCACCCCGAAGCCCACCAGCGTGGGCAAAAGCGCGTCGCGCAGCCCCGGGTCGCCGCCCATCAAGAGCGCATAGAGTTCCCCCACCAGGCGGCGGATCAGCAGCAGGACCGCGATCAGCGCCAGCGAGTTGATCGCCGGATACACCAGCGCCGCGCCCGCGGTCAGATAGCCGATGGCCCCGAGGATCGGGCCGATCAGGCCGACGCCCATGGCGGCCTTGCCCAGAAGCCCCATCAGCCAGTCGCCATAGGCGCGCTGGCTGTCCTCCTCGCTGCTGAGGGCGACGTGGCGCACCATCAGCTGGCCGATGCGGAACAGCAGGAGCCCCGACAGCAGCAGGAACGGATAGCCGAGCACCGACAGCGCCGCGGGCGGCGAGACCACCGGCGCGAGCAGCGCCGTGCCCAGCTGCAGCCCCGACAGCACGAGGCCCATGGAGGCCACGTGCCACCGCCCCTCGCGCCGCCGTTCGGGCGGAAGGGTCAGCAGGCCGTCGGAATCATTGCCGTTCTTGGGAAAGACCTGCCCGCCCAGCCACAGCGCCAGCAGCAGCGTCAGCCCTGCGCCGGGCAGCGCGTCCACCATCGCCTGGGAGCGCAGCCCGACCATGCCGGAGGCCCGCAACGCCTCGGCCAGCGCGAGAAACCCCAGATAGGGCACCGCAACCTGCGCCAGCGACACCAGCATCGCCAGCACGGTCTGACCCCGCGCCGCGGCGCGTTCGTAGAGCTGCAGCGTCACCCGTTCGGCCATCCGGCGGCCGCGCACCAGCAGCAGAAGCGCCACCAGCAGGTAGAGGCTCATCACCGGCAGGTTGTCCTGGAACTGGTCGCGCCGCACCGGGCTGGCCCAGGCGGACGTCAGTTCGCGGCCGAGCGCGCGGGTGACGGCCGTCAGCTCGCGCCCGGCCACCGGCCAGTTGGTGGGGTTCACCGGCGAGGGCGAGAGCTGCACCAGCGCGTCGGCCTGGCGGTCGCGCAGGGTGCGGTCGATCTCGCGGATCAGGCCCTCGGCGCGGCGGAAGGCCTCGTCGGCGGCCACGCCCGGGGCCTGCAGGCGCGAAAGCTGGGTGGTGAGTTCGGCGCGGCGCTGGGCGATCTCGGGCGCCTCGGTCTGGCCCTCCTCGGGGGGCGGGCCGAGGGCCGCGATCTGGTTGCGCACGGTCTGGATACGCGCGTCGTTGGCGGTCTGGGCGGCGAGGAAGCGGGAGCGGAATTCGACGACGCGGGCACGGAGCTGTTCCAGCGTCAGGTCGGAGGTGCGGTCGTCGGCGAGGGCCAGTTCGACCCGGCGGGCGAGGTTCTCCCAGGCCGCGAAGTCGATGCCGTTGGCCTGGGCCGAACCCGGGACCCAGCTCCGGGTGGTCTGGGCCTCGGCCGGGGCGAGCGGGGTCAGCAGGGTGAGGAGAAGGGCGAGGAGGAGGGCCAGGAGCGGCGCCAGGCGGCGCGCCAGCCCCTGCGGAGCGGCGCGCGGCCGCGGTCCGGCCGGTGGGCCGGCCATGTCGGGGCCGGCCATGTCTTGGCGGGCCCGGCGGTGGGTCACGCCTGGAACACCGCCGGGACCGGCCGGCCGGGGCCGGCGAGCCATTGCGGGACCGGCAGGCGCTTTTCCGTCAGGAACTCGGGGTTGTAGAGCTTGGAGGCGTAGCGGGTGCCGTAGTCGCACAGGATGGTGACGATGCGGTGGCCCGGCCCCATCTCGCGCGCCATGCGCATGGCGCCGGCGACGTTGATGCCCGACGAGCCGCCGAGGCAGAGGCCCTCATGCGCAAGCAGGTCGAAGACGATGGGCAGCGCTTCGGCGTCGGGGATGCGGAAGGCCATGTCGGGGGTGAAGCCCTCGAGATTGGCGGTGATGCGGCCCTGGCCGATGCCTTCGGAGATGGAGCTGCCCTCGGCCTTCAGCTCGCCCGTGGTGTAGAAGCTGTAGAGCGCGGCGCCCTCGGGGTCGGCGAGGCCGATCTTCACGCCCCTGGGCTGCAGCGCGGTGGCGACGCCGGCGAGCGTGCCGCCGGTGCCCACGGCGCAGATGAAGGCGTCGACCTTGCTGCCGGTCTGCTCCCAGATCTCGGGGCCGGTGCCGTCGATATGGGCCTGGCGGTTGGCGATGTTGTCGAACTGGTTGGCCCAGATTGCGCCGTTGTCTTCGGTGCGCGCCAGTTCCTCGGCCAGCCGGCCGGAGTAGCGGACATAATTGTTGGGGTCGCGGTAGGGCACCGCGGGGACCTCGACCAGCTCGGCGCCGGCCAGCCGCAGCATGTCCTTCTTTTCCTGGCTCTGGGTCTCGGGGATCACGATGACGGTGCGGAAGCCCATGGAGGCGCCCACCAGCGCCAGCCCGATGCCGGTGTTGCCGGCCGTCCCCTCGACGATGGTGCCGCCGGGGGCCAGCGCGCCCCGGGCGATGGCGTCGCGGATGATCCACAGCGCCGCGCGGTCCTTGACCGACTGGCCCGGGTTGAGGAATTCGGCCTTGCCCCAGATCTCGCAGCCGGTGGCCTCGGACGGGCCGCGCAGGCGGATCAGGGGGGTGTTGCCCACCGCCTCGGCGAGGGTCGAGCACATGCGCATGGGGGCCTCCCGCTCGGGTTGCCGCGCGGCGGCGG
>SKMM01000419.1 GCA_007121055.1 Paracoccaceae bacterium
AGGCAGTAACGGGTCATGGTCAGAGGCAACCTTTCAGGGCCCGGCGACAGGGCGGGCGTTGCCGGTCTGCCTGCACCTGCAGCGCAGATGCTGCAATAAACCATGACATGTCCCGGAAAGTTCTCCCGCTATCCTGCCGGGATCGGCCGAAAGGCGCCGGTCGCGGGGCTCCGTCGGGCAAAAAATGGCCGCAGCGCGCGGCATTGGCCATCGGGGGACCGGCTGCCGAGTCACATCGGAGAGGGGCTGCGGCGCAAAGCCCGGGCGATCGGCGCCGCGACGAACAGCACGAGGAAGACGCGGAGCTGGATCTGCGATCCCCGCTGCGGTGCCGGCGATGCCGCCGAAACAGAGCTCGGCGGCCACCAGCGCGATGCTCGTGGAGGTCAGTGCCCAACCCGGCACGACGTTGATCCAGCGCAGCAAGGGGCGTGGCGCGCCCCGGATCGCCGGGGCGCGTGCCGTCCGTCTCGACGGACCACCCTGCCTGGGGGCCGGCGGTTCCCTGCCCGGAGGCGGACGCGATCAGATCAGCGGCCGGCGCGGCGGCAGCGGGCTTTCGATTCCGGCGAGCGTTGCGAGCGCCTCGCGGTCGGGCACCAGCAACGCGCCGTCGCTCCAGCGTGCAAGCCCCTCGCGGCGCAGCCGCTGCAGCGTCTTGTTGGTGTGCACCAGCGACAGGCCCAGCGCGTCGGCCAGATCCTGCTGCCGCCAGGGCATCGGCACGAGCCCGTTGCGGTCGAGCCCCACCGCCGCGAGCCGGGCATGGACACGCGCCAACGCCCAGGCCACCCGCTCCAGCGCGCTGCGCCGGCCGATGGCCACCAGGGTTTCGCCCAGGAAATGCTCCTCGACCGCGGCGAGCCAGGTCACGTCATAGGCCCGCGCCGGCTGCTGGCGGTAGAGCCGCCACAGGTCGGCGCGGTTGAACACGCACAGCCGCATGGCGGTGGTGGCCTCGAAGGAATGCCCCATCTCGCCCATCACCGCCGCGTGCAGCCCGATCAGGTCGCCCGGCATGGCGAAATTCAGCACCTGCCGGCGGCCGCATTCCAGAATCTTGTAGCGCAGCCCGAGCCCTTCGAGCACGGTGAAGATCTGCGGGCTGGGCTGGCCTTCGAGCATCAGGGTGCTGCCGGCCTCCACCGCCATCTCGCCGGCCTTGAAGGACTGGGTGAATTCGAGCTCGTCCTCGTCGAAGCCCGAGAAGATCTCGAACTTGCGCAGGGGGCACTGGGCGCAGCGGACCTGATCCATGAATGTTCACCGCAGGGGGAGGAGCCTGCGTCAATCTCTGCGGGCTGGCCGCGGTGTCAAGGGCCGTGGCCGCGGGGGTCACATGGCCCGGGCGGGTCAGAAGAGGAAGTAGATCAGGATGATCACCGGAATGGGCACACCAATGAACCACAACAGAAGGCCGCGCATGATCGTCTCCCCTGAAACCCGCGCCGTGCTGGCGCACGTGGGGGGAACGCGGGCGGGGCGGGGGCGGTTCCGCGGAATTCGGTGGCCGCGGGGTGTCAGCCCTCCAGCACGACGCGGGCGTGGCGTTTCTTGCCGGCCGTGAGTTTCACGGGCAGGCGGGCTGGGTCGAGCATGAGGCCCGAGTCCTCGACCGGCGCATCGTCGAGGCGGGCGCCGCCTTCGGCGATGAGGCGGCGGGCGTCCTTGCCGGATTTCGCGAGCCCCGCGCGGACGAAGAGTTGTGCCACAGAGACGCCGTCGGTGAGGTCGGCGGGGGTGAGGGTAAGGGTGGGCAGGTCGGCGCCGGTGCCGCCCTGTTCGAACACCTCGCGGGCGGTGGCCTCGGCGGCGGCTGCGGCCTGCGCGCCGTGCAGGAGGGTGGTGACCTCGCCCGCCAGGCGGATCTTGGCGTCGTTGATCTCGGCGCCTTGCAGCGCGCCGAGGCGGTCGCACTCCTCGAGGGGCAGTTCGGTGTAGAGTTTCAGGAAGCGGCCCACGTCGGCGTCGGTGGTGTTGCGCCAGAATTGCCAGAATTCGTAGGGCGACAGCATCGCTGAGTTCAGCCAGACCGCGCCCTGGGCCGACTTGCCCATCTTGCGGCCGTCGGAGGTGGTCAGGAGCGGCGAGGTGAGGCCGTAGATTTCCCGGTCCAGCACCCGGCGGGTCAGGTCGATGCCGTTGATGATGTTGCCCCACTGGTCCGAGCCGCCCATCTGCAGGCGGCAGCCGTGGCGGCGGTACAGCTCCAGGAAGTCATAGGCCTGGAGGATCATGTAGTTGAATTCGAGGAAGCTCAGCGACTGTTCGCGGTCGAGGCGGGACTTGACGCTCTCGAAGGACAGCATCCGGTTGACGCTGAAATGCCGGCCGATGTCGCGCAGGAAGTCGAGGTAGTTCAGCCCGTCCAGCCACTCGGCGTTGTCCAGCAGGATCGCGTCGGTGGGGCCGTCCCCGAAGGTCAGGTACTGGGCGAAGACCTCCTTCATGCCGGCGATGTTGGCGGCGATCTGGTCCGGTCCCAGCAGCGGGCGTTCCTCGGAGCGGAAGGAGGGATCGCCCACCTTGGTGGTGCCGCCGCCCATGAGGACGATGGGCTTGTGGCCGGTGCGCTGCAGGTGGCGCAGCATCATGATGTTGAGAAGGTGGCCGACATGGAGCGAGGGCGCGGTGGCGTCGTAGCCGATGTAGGCCGGGACCACGCCCGCGATCAGCGCCTCGTCGAGGCCCTGCAGGTCGGTGCAGTCGGCGAGGTAGCCCCGGTCCATGAGGGTGCGCAGGAACTCGGATTTCGGGTGGTGGGTCATGGCGGCCTCGGGCAGTGTGGGCGGGGCTATAGCGGCGCGGGACCGGGAGGGGAAGGGCATGGGCGAGGCGGTCTGGGCGCTGGGGGCGATGTCGGGGACCTCGCTCGATGGGGTGGACGCGTGTCTGGTGCTGAGCGACGGGGAGCGGGTGCGGGAGGTAGGGCCGGGCGGGTTCCGGCCCTATTCGGAGGCGGAGCGGGCGGTGTTGCGGGCGGCGCTGGGGCGCTGGCCGGGGGAGGCCGGGGTGGCCGAGGCCGCGGCGGTGGTGGAGGCGGCGCACGCGGAGCTTCTGGCGCGGTTCCCGCAGGCGCAGGTGGTGGGGTTCCACGGGCAGACCCTGGCGCATGCCCCCGGCGGGCGGGGGACGCATCAGGCGGGCAGTGGGGCGCGGTTGGCGGCCGCGTTGGGCCGGGATGTCGTGTGGGATTTTCGGAGCGCGGATGTGGCGGCGGGGGGGCAGGGGGCGCCTCTGGCGCCGTTCTACCATTTCGCCTGTGCTCGTTGGGTGGGGGCGTCCGGACCGGTCGCGTTTCTGAATTTGGGCGGTGTGGGGAACCTGACCTGGGTGGATTCGGGGG
>SKMM01000375.1 GCA_007121055.1 Paracoccaceae bacterium
GCCCCACCTCGGGCTCGGCCACGATGGAGTGGATCATGTCATAGGCCTTCTTGATGGCCTCGGCATTGGGCGAGGCGATCTTGACGATGCCGTCGTCGTTGATGTCGACCTTGGCGCCCGACACCTCGACGATCTCGCGGATCACCTTGCCGCCCGAACCGATCACTTCGCGGATCTTGTCGGTGGGCACCTGCATCGTCTCGATTCGCGGGGCGTGGACCGAGAATTCGGCCCGGCCCGCCGACAGCGCCTTGTTCATCTCGCCCAGGATGTGCAGCCGGCCCTCGCGGGCCTGCGCCAGCGCCTGGCGCATGATCTCGGGGGTGATGCCCGCGACCTTGATGTCCATCTGCAGCGACGTGATGCCGTTCTCGGTACCCGCGACCTTGAAGTCCATGTCGCCGAGGTGGTCCTCGTCGCCGAGGATGTCCGAGAGCACGGCGAACTGGCCGTCATCCTCCAGGATCAGCCCCATGGCGACGCCGGCCACGGGGGCCTTGAGCGGGACCGCCGCGTCCATCATCGCCAGAGACGCGCCGCAGACGGTGGCCATGGAGGACGAGCCGTTGGACTCGGTGATCTCCGACACTACGCGAATGGTGTAGGGGAAATCCGTCGCCGCCGGCAGCACCGCCTGCAGCGCCCGCCAGGCCAGCTTCCCGTGGCCGATCTCGCGCCGACCCGGAGGGCCGAAACGGCCAACTTCGCCAACGGAGTAGGGGGGGAAGTTGTAGTGCAGCAGGAAGTTGGCCTTGGAGTTGCCGGTCAGCGCGTCGATGAACTGCTCGTCCTCACCGGTGCCGAGCGTGGCCACGCAGAGCGCCTGGGTCTCGCCCCGCGTAAACAGCGACGAGCCATGGGTGCGTGGCAGCACGCCCGCCTCCGCCACGATGGGCCGGATCGTCCTGGTGTCGCGCCCGTCAATCCGGGGCGCACCCTTGATGATGTCGCCCCGCAGGATCGCCGATTCGAGCTTCTTGAAGGCCGAGCCGAGGTTCTCGTCGCCCAGCTCCTCCTCGCTCAGCCCCGCGCGGATCGCCTCCCGCGCCGCCGAAATGGCCGCCACCCGCTCCTGCTTGTCGCGGATGGCAAACGCCGCGCGCATCCGGTCCTCGCCCAGCGACTTCACCTTGGCGTAGAGCGCGGAATAGTCGGGCGGCTGGAAATCGAAGGGTTCCTTCGCGGCCTCTTCGGCGAGGTCCACGATCAGGTCGACCACCGGCTTGAGGGCGTCATGGGCGAAGCTCACCGCGCCCAGCATTTCCTCTTCCGACAGCTCGTAGGCTTCGGATTCGACCATCATCACCGCGTCGCGCGTGCCCGCCACCACGAGGTCGAGCCGCTGCTCGGACTTCTCGCGGAGCTTGTGCATGTCGTCGACATGGGGGTTCAGCACATACTGCCCGTCCACGAAGCCCACGCGGGCGCCGGCCACCGGCCCCATGAACGGCACGCCCGAGATCGTCAGCGCCGCGGAGGCGGCGATCAGCGCCACCATGTCGGGCTCGTTCTCCAGGTCGTGGCTCAGCACGGTGCAGATCACCAGCACCTCGTTCTTGAAACCGGGCACGAACAGCGGCCGGATCGGCCGGTCGATCAGCCGCGAGGTCAGCGTCTCCTTCTCGGAGGGGCGCGCCTCGCGCTTGAAGAAGCCGCCGGGCACCTTGCCCGCGGCATAGTAGCGTTCCTGGTAATGCACCGTCAGCGGAAAGAAATCCTGCCCCGGCTTGGCCTCCTTGGCGAAGGTCACATTGGCCATCACGGAGGTTTCGCCCAGGGTGGCGATCACCGATCCGTCGGCCTGACGGGCGACCTTGCCCGTCTCGAGGGTGAGCGTCTCACCCCCCCATTCCATCGATTTGCGGACTACGTTGAACATCTCGTTTCCATCGTCTGGCCAGGGGTCCCTCCCCCGGCCCGGGTTGCATACGGGCCGCATTGCCCGTGGCCCCTCGTCTGTGGTCTCTCCGGCCCGCCCCGCGGGGCCCGGCGGGGCCGGCGTCGGACATCGGGCGCGCAGCACCCGGGTGCCTGATGCGACCGCGCCCCCGAAGCGGGGGCGCAGCGTGGATCAGCGGCGGATGCCGAGGCGGGCGATCAGGTCGCGATAGCGACCCTCGTCCTTGCCCCGCAGGTAATCGAGCAGCTTGCGCCGCTGGGCCACCAGTTTCAGAAGGCCACGCCGCGAGTGGTTGTCCTTCTTGTGGGTCTTGAAGTGCTCCGTCAGGGTGGTGATGCGCGAGGTCAGGATCGCAACCTGCACCTCGGCCGAACCGGTATCGCCTTCCTTGGTGGCGAATTCCTTGACGACGCGGGCCTTCTCTTCGACCGTGATCGACATCGGGGTCTCCTTTCAAAAGGCATGGCACAAGCCGGGATGTCGTCCAGCAAGGCCCGTGGAGGACACGCCGGCGCACACGCACCCGGCGAAGCGGACTGCATAAGCCAGATCGTCGGCAAAGGAAAGCCATGCCGCATGCGCACCGCCTGGGCATCCGGCCGGTCATGGGTGGGACGGCACGCCGCAGGCGGCATGCCACAGTTGACGTCCAGTTCTTGATACAGATCATGGGAAAACGCCATCGCCTCCGATGGTATGCGCAAGAACACCGACAGGAGGGACGACATGACCACCCAACCCACCCGCAGCCTGATCGCCGCGGCCGGCGCACTGGCGCTGCTGGCAGGCGCCGCTGCGGCGGACGACGACATGGACTATTACATGAGCGTGTTCGAGCCGCTTCCGGCGCTGCCGCCGATCCCGGCCGACAACTCGCTGACGCCCGAGAAAGTCGAGCTGGGCAAGATGCTGTTCTTCGAACCGCGCCTGTCCTCCTCGGGCGTGATCTCCTGCGCGACCTGCCACAACCCGGCGCTGGGCTGGGCCGACCGGCTGCCGCGCGGCACCGGGCATGAGGGCCAGGTGGGCCTGCGCAACACCCCCACCGTGCTGAACTCGGGCTTCCTGCCCAATCAGTTCTGGGACGGCCGCGAGCCCGATCTCGAAGGTCAGGCGCTGGGCCCCATCGAGGCGCCCGACGAAATGGCCATGGACCTCGACGAGGCGCTGCAGCGCATCGAGGAGTTCGACGTCTACATCCGCCTCTTCCGCGAGGCCTTCCCCGACGACGAGAACCCGATCAACGCGCAGAACGTGGCGCAGTCGCTGGCCACCTTCCAGCGGACGCTGAACACGCCGAATTCGCCCTTCGACCGCTTCCTGCGCGGCGACAGCCAGGCCATGACCGAGCAGCAGGTGGCCGGCATGATGGCCTTTGTCGACAATGGCTGCGTGGCCTGCCACCAGGGCCCGGCGCTGACCGACGGCAACTTCCACCGGTTCA
>SKMM01000081.1 GCA_007121055.1 Paracoccaceae bacterium
CCGCCCCGCTTCAAACCGCTCGACAAGAGAGATCAGGCAGTCAGCCTCCATTGCCGCCTCAAGCTCGGCCAACGCCCCCAGCGTCAGCTTCACCACATGGCGTCGCCCATCCATCCACAGCGCCACCTCGCCGGCATGCGGATTGACCATCACATCGCCTCGAACGCCAGCGCACCCGCCGACACGAGGCTCAGGGCATAGGTCGCCTCGCCGTTGTGGGTGCCGGCGTATTCGACCGACGAGATCTGGAACGCCCCCGTCACCGTGCCGAAATCCGGGATCACCACCTGGAACGGCGCGATCCCGGCGCCGAAGAACACCTGCCGCACGCGTGCGTCGCTCTCGGCGTCCCGGAACACGCCCGAGCCGGAAATCGCGGCGCTGCGCACCCCGGCCCCGGCCAGCAACTCGCGCCAACCGCCCTCACTGTCGAGGCTGGTGACATCCACCGTCTCGGCATTGAAGCTCAGCCGCGTGGCCCGCAGCCCTGCGACGGTGACGAAAGCCCCGTCGATCTCCATCTTGATCAGAAGGTCCTTGCCGTTCTGCGCTCCCATCGGGGGTACTCCGTTCTGTGTGGGCACTCGGCCGGCCGCGGCGCGGCGCTGGCCGGGTCAGTCCTCGACGAGGACGCGAAAGGTCAGATCGATCCGGCGGGCGCCGGTGCTGCGCATGCGGCTTGCCTCTGCACGCTGGAACCACACGCCGACCACGCGCCCGCGCGTCAGTACAGGCGGCGGCGCCTGCAACAGCGCGTCCGAGACGGCCCCCGCCACCTCCTTGGCCTGCTGAAATCCCGCGGCATTGCTGATCACACTGATCTTCAGCCGGTGCTCGGCCGCAGCCGCCGTGGCGTCCGAGCGGTCGATCACCTCCTCCGGCCCCATCACGATGAAGGTGCCGGGTGGGGTCCCGGGCGGGATCGCGTCATGGATCGCGGTGCCCACCAGCGGCTGCACCGCCGGGTCGGTGGACAGGCGGGCAAAGACCGCCGCCTGCAGCGCCGCGGAGGTCGCATAGCTCATGCCGGCTCCTCCTCCTCGCAAAAACAGGTCAGATAAGCGCCCCGCGCGTCACGCTCGGCGACGGCCAGGATGGCGAAGATCCGATCGCCCTCGCGGAACCTCTGGTCCGGCCGGGGGCGCGCCAGCGACCCGGGCGGCGCGGCCGGCACGGTGATGCGGTAGGCCACGCGTCCCATGGGCACGCCAGGCCCCTCGCGCTCGCGGCCGAGGCCCGCCAAAACCTCAGCCCAAAGGGTGCCGAGGCCGTGCCACACCGCCAGGTGCCCCCCCGCCCCGTCGGCGTCCTGCAATTGGGTCTCAAGCACCAGCCTGCGGTTCAACACAGGCGGCCTCATCGCCCGCCCCCACCGGCTGCGCTGCGCACCACCCGCCACCGCTCGATCAGCGCCATCACGCCAAAGGGCATCGCAGGCCCGGAGGCATTGCCATGTCGGCTCTCATGGTACTGCGCGGCCAGCATCATCACCGCCTGCGCCAGGTCCGGAGGCACCGACTGCCAGTCCGCACCAAAACCCGCGGTGAAGGTGACCTCCACCGCCCCGCCCGACACCGGATGCGGCAAGAGCCAGCCGGTGGGGCAAAGCCGCGGCCGGTGCAGGTCCGGATCGAGCCGCCAGCGCGCCGGGTCTACCGGGGTCGCCTCGCCCGCCCGGTCGAACAGCGTAACCGAGGCCACCGACAGCACCGGCGCAACCGGCAACACCTCGCCCCGCGCGTCGCGCCAATCCGCCAGCCGCAGACGGAACTCCCGCGCCAGCAGGGCCTTGCCGATGCGCGCCTCGACGGCGGCAATGGCGGCCCGCAGATAGGTCGCGATCAGCCCGTTCTGCCCGCCATCGTCGATAAAGCCGGCACCCAGGCGCAGATGCTCCTTGCAGGCCTCCAGCGGCAGCGCCGCATCGGGGACACGGTGCAGTTCCGTCAGCATCATCTTGATCTCCGTCGCTGCCATGGGGCGAGGCTGCACCCCGCCCTGCCCGCGCCCGGGGGTGTCCCGGGCGCGGGGTCAAACCGCAGGTCGCTCTCGCCCAGCCTCAGCTGGTGGCAAACCGCAGCAGCTTGATCGCCTTGAAGTCGCTGACATCGCCGCCCACGCGCTTGGTCGCGTAGAACAGCACATGCGGCTTGGCCGAGAACGGATCGCGCAGCACCCGAAGGTCGGGCCGCTCCGCGATGGTGTAGCCGGCGCGGAAATCCCCGAAGGCGATGGAGAAGCTGTTTGCCCCGATATCCGGCATGTCCTCGGCCACCAGCACCGGATAACCCATCAGCCGCGCAGGCTCGGCTGCAGCCAGCCCGTCGGACCACAGGAACCGCCCGTCGCCATCCTTCATCTTGCGCACCGTTCCGGCGGTCTTGGAGTTCATCACGAACACCGCACCGGCCCGGTACGGCGCATCCAGCGCATAGACGAGGTTGATGATGGGATCGGCGGTGTTGCCGGCCGGAAAGCCCCCCGCCGCCCCACTCGCGATATAGCCAAGCTTGCCCCACTCCCACGAGCCCTGCGCCACCTTGGTGTGGTGCAGGAACCCCTTGGGCTTGTCGACACCATCACCGGCCACGAAGGCCGCGGCCTCGGCACGCGCGAACCGGTCGGCGATGCGCGCAGCCAGCCACCCCTCAACGTCGAAGGCGGCATCGTCCAGCAGCCGCTGGCTCGCCTTCGGCATCGCCGACAGCTCGTGCAGCGGGATGGAGATACGGTCGATCAACGGCGTCGCGGTCTCGGTCGCCGGCCCCGCCTCGGTGGCCCAGCCGGTGCCCAGCTCGCTGTGGTCCACCAGAACGTCGAAGGACGTCGCCTCGACATTCACCACATTCGCGATGGCCCGGATCGAGGCCGTCGAATGCAGGACACCCTGGATCGCCGCAGCGGTCTCGGGGTCCACCAGATACCCGCCCTCGGCATTGACCGAGGTGCGAAGGCCCTTCTGCTCCAGAGCCACATCGCGCAGCTCGGCCTCCGAGCCGGTGCGCAGATAGGCGCCCAGCGCCTTGCGGTGCAGCGGCTCGGGCTCCGAGCCGGTGGACAGGGCAGGACGCCCGGCGGCAGGGGCCGAAAGGCGCGCGTGTTTGCGGTCCAGCATGGTCAGTCGCTCTTCCTGTTGTTGCAACCTGGTCCTGAGCTCGGCGTGCTGCGCCGCGAACTCTGTGAGAAATCCGGTGAGGGCGGTCTTCACCTCCACCACCGGATGCGTGCCGGCGGCGAGGCCATCGCCCGCCGCCGCAGTCGCCTGTCTGTCGGTCATCGCCTCATCCTTCCCTGCGGCCCTCGGAAAGTCCGGCGGGGTCATCCCCGCCCAGAAGCCGGCGCGCCGCCGCCAACGCCTCGGCCAGCTCGCGCAGCACGCCGTCTGCGTCCTCCGCGCTGTCGGCCTTGGCGCCAACCCGCGCCTCCGACTGCATCGGGAAGGTCACCAAGGAGACCTCCCAAAGCTCCAGCGACACGAGCTTGCGCCCACCGGTGCGCTCGCGTTCGGCCTTCAACGTGCGATAGCCGATGGACAGCCCGTCGATGGCCCCCGCCGCGATCAGCGCCGCAGCTTCCCGGCCCCGTGCCACCTCCGGCAGAAGCCGGCCGCGCACCCAAAGGCCGCGCTCGTCCTCGACCACCTCTTCCCACACCCCGATGGGCTGGGTCGGGTCGTGCTGCCACAGCATCTTGACGCGCCGCCCGTCGTCCAGAAGGCGCTTCAGCGAGGCCGCGTAGGCCCCGTTCACCACCGTGTCACCGCCGCTGTCGCGGCGCCCGAACACCGAGGCATAGCCGGCCACACCGAAGTCGTCGGTCATCACCAGACCCGTCTCGGGCCTATGGAACTTGCGTTCCAACCCCAGGTTTTCCGTCATCGCTCGCCCTTCTCTGCTACCCGCCACCACGACTGCGCCGCGGGGGGCTGTCACCGACCCGCATCCATGCGATCGAGCTTGCCGCCGATCTCTTCCAACCGCCGCAAGAGCTCGTCCAGACGGCTTTCCAGAACCGCGATCTGGCGATCGGCCATCATCATCTGCCGCTGGGTGTCAGGCGAGACCCGCCGGATCTCGGCAATCCCCAGCTCCATGCCCGCGACACGGGTGTTCTGAACGCCAGCCCACCAGATCGCGAGGCCCGCCTGTGCCGACAGCATCAGCGCAAGGCTCACCCAGGCCAGGACGATTCCGATCCGAAAGCCATTTTCTTCCATGTCGCGTGCTCCCTCCGTGCGGCTCACAGCGACAGGCCCGGCGTCAGGGACAACACCACCTGTGCCAGGATCGCAGCCACCACGCCGTAGACGGTCAGCCACAGCCGCCGTTCAAGCCGCTCCAGCATCGCCTCCATGCGGCACAGCCGATGCTCGAGCGCGACCCAACGCTCCTCGTGAACACGCTCGTTGACCTCGATCCGGGCATGCGCCGCGTCGAAATTGTCGTAATATTGCCGCGTCGCCCTGCCATGCCGGCGCGAGATCATGTCCCGTCCGCCAGCCGCGGCAGGCCCAGAAGGGCCCGCTTTTCGGCGTCCGTCAGGAAGCTTGCCGCACCCACCCGGGCCCATTGCTGGTCGCGCTCGGCAGCCAGCGCCGGCACCTGGTCGAGGTCCGGCTTCAACTCCACGGGCTCACCCGAGAAGCCGGACAGCCAATGCGCCAGCGACGCCGCCACCCGGGTCGCCAGGGGAACCACCGTCAACCGATAGAAGGCGCGGTTGGCCTCCTGATAGTTGGCATAGGTGGCATCACCCGGCACCCCCAGCAGCATCGGCGGCACCCCGAAGGCCATGGCGATCTCGCGCGCAGCGGCCTCCTTGGTCTTCTGGAACTCCATGTCCGAGGGTGAGAAGCCCATCTGCTTCCAGTCCAGGCCACCCTCCAGCAGCATCGGACGGCCCGCATTGCGCGCCCCCTGATGGTTGGCCTCGATCTCGGCCACCAGCCGGTCGTACTGGTCGGCCGACAGGCCTCCATGACCGTCGGCCCCGGCGTAGACGATCGCCCCCGACGGCCGGGCAGCGTTCTCCAACAGCGCCTGCGACCAGCGCGACGCGGCGTTGTGCACCTCCAACGCCGTCGAGGCCGCCTCCAGCGGCGACAGCCCGTAATGGTCGTCCAGAGGGTGGAAGCTGCGGATATGGCACACCGGCGCCAGCTCGCCGGTCATGTCGAACCGGTGCTTGCGATTGCCCACCGCGTATTCATAGGCCTGCGGCCAGCCATCCGCCCCCGGCAGAACCCGCATCCGGTCCGAGCGGAGCACATGCAGCTCCGCCGGCAGCGCCAGCGACGCGGCATCGTCCTCACTCACCGCCTCGACATAGGCGTTGCCCGACAGCAGAAGCTGAGCGTACAGCGCCTCCAGAAAATCCGCCCGGCCCTGCGCCGGGTTCGGCTGGCGCATCAGCCCAAGCATAGGGTGCGCCTCGTACCGCCGGTCGCAATCCTGCAGCACCAGCGGCAACGCGGCGGCGGCCTCGGCGATCAGCCGCACCGCCCGGAAGCCCACCGGGTTGCCCTGAAAGCCCCCGCGCACCAGGCTGCGCCCGTCGCGTGGGCCCCAGACCGGCCGCGAGGCCTGCTGCGCCGTGCCAATCCAAGGCGTGATCCGCCCCGCCGTCAATGGCCCGACTGCCGAAGCCTTCGCCTCCGGCACCGCGGACTGACCGCGGCGAAACAAGCCCAGAACCATCCCTTCGCTCTCCTCTTGTGGCGGGGCCGGGGCCAAAGCCCCCACCCGAAAGCCGCCGGACCACCGCCCCCTTCAACGAAGACCACCGCCCGGACTGAATTCGCCCTGTCTGTAGTGCACCACGGTCTCGCCAACCGCGGGCGAACCGACACCGGCACCGCCCCGTTGGCCCAGGGCGGCCAAGGGGCCCGCACCCACAGCCCTCCCGCCCGCTGCCGCAGCACAGGCATCGGTAGGTCAGTCCACGGTCGCGGCAACAGCTTTCACTGATCGCGAACACGGTCGTCGCCGAAGCGCTGCCACCGAACCCGCTCGGAGCGGACCGCTTCCGCGGCGCCCTTTCAGAGAGGCCGCATCCGCGGCCGGCGCCAGGCCGCAGCCGGTGCCAGCATCAGATCGGTCAGCGCCCACACCAGCGCGTCGACCCGGTCCGGGCTGCCGCGCCCGACGAACCCCTGTGGCGTCATCAGCACCATCTGGTCCTCGAGCGGGCCCAACCCTCGCAGATGCGCCACCCGACCCTGTTCATAGAGGGCGGCCACCGGCTCGGCCCGCGCGACCTTGCCACGGCTGGCGCGCACCGGCCGGTAGGACACCATCGGGTCCACCTGCCGCACCAACTGCTCCACCAGATCGCCGCCCTGGTTGACCTCGGCCACCAGCCGGTCGGCCCCATGCCGCGCCACCGCCGCCACCGCCGCCCGCGCCCAAACAAGCGGCGAGGCCGCCGTGACGCTCGCATCCTCCAGCACCACCGCCCGCCACTCCTGCGGCGGACCCTCGGCCAGAACGCCGGCGACCAAGATCCCGCAGGCATCGGACCCCGAATGCCCAGTGACCGGCGGGTCCACTGCCACCACCACCCGGCTCAGTGCAGGGGCTGCATCGATACGTGCGGCCTCCAGCCCAACGGTGGTCCACAACGCCCCCTCGGCCTCCTCAAGCAGATGCCCCTCCAGCTCTTGCCGCCCGAGCCGGGTGCCGCCATAGCGCGCGGCCATCTCGTCCAGAAACGACGGCGCCAACCAGGCGCGGTTCGCCACCGTCGGCGCGTGGGTCGTCACCGTCGAGGGGCTCGCCAGCAACGCCTTCAGCGCCGGCGCGTTGCGCGGCGTCGTGGTCACCACTTGCCGCGGCGCGGGGCCCGATCGCAGCGCGAACTGCAGCATATCCCACGCCTCCACCCCCCGCTTCCATTTCGCGAGCTCGTCAACCCAGGCCGCGTCGAATTGCGGACCCCGCAGGTTCTCCGGCTCGGAGGCCGAAAACGCCTGCGCCACCGCCCCGTTGGGCCATACCAGCCGACGCCGCGTCGCCTCCCAATGCGGGCGCCGGTCGGGCGGCGAACAGGCAATGACCCCCGAGGGCCCCATCACCATGACCTCCAGCACCTGGTCGAAGGTTTCGCCCACCAGCGCCACCTGCCGCGCCCGACCGGGATCGGTCGGGCGCGGCCCCTCGACCTGGGCGCGCACCCACTCAGCGCCCGCGCGGGTCTTGCCCGCGCCGCGCCCGCCCAGGCAGACCCAGCTGCGCCAATCGCCCTCGGGCGGAAGCTGGTGCGGCCAGGCCCAGATCTCGAACAGCCAGGGAAGGGCTGCCTCGGCGTTGTCACTCAGCCGCCGCAAGGCCTGAGCTTGCTGCCTCGCTGGCGCGCAGGCGAGCCAGACGCCGGCCGACTTCAGCGCGGGCCGCGTCGAGGTCGAGGACGTCACGGCCCGCGACGGCCGCCTCTTCGCGCCGGATTTTCTGGGCATGCTGCCTTTCCGTGATCGCCGCCGTGAGGGCCCGCCGCAGCGCTGCCTGCTCCTTCAGCAACTCGTCGAGCTTGCCGAACTCCCCGGCTTCGACATGCCCCATCACCCGCTGCAGCGCGGCGGCCGTCTGGTCCAGCAGCCGGATGGTCGCCACGACGGGGTCATAGCCGGCGGGGGAATCCCCCTCCGGCGGCAATGTCTGCTGCATGGTGATGGTCTCCCTACGGGCGGCTCGACGCCCGGATCCCGCGGGCCGATCCCCGCGGAACCGGGACCGGATGGTCGAATGCGCCCCGTAACCCGCCCGGATGCGGGCAACAAAAAACGGCCTCGGGTTTCCCCTTAGCCGCTTGCCCACCTCTTCCAGCTTGCCTCAAGGTATACCTTCGGGCGCGCGAAAGGTCAAGAACTATCTTTTAGGTTGTAGAGGCTAATTCCCGCGACGCTGCGCCTCGATCTGCCGCCAGACCGCCACGTTGCGGTTGTGGTCCGCCAGGTTGGTCGCGAAGGCATGTCCCCCGCTGCCGTCGGCCACGAAGAACAGATAGGGCGTGTCCTCCGGGTCCAGTGCCGCGGTGATGCTCGCCCGGCCCGGGTTGGCGATGGGCGTCGGCGGTAGCCCGTCGATGCGATACGTGTTCCACGGCGTGTGGGTGTCGAGTTCGCTGCGGCGCAGCCCGCGGCCCAGATGCCCCTGCCCCAGCGTGATGCCATAGATCACCGTCGGGTCCGTCTGCAGCCGCATCGGCACCCGCAACCTGTTGACGAAGACGCTGGCCACCTTGCCCCGCTCATGGGGCACCGAGGTCTCGCGCTCGATGATCGAAGCGAGGATCATCGCCTCTTCCGGCGTATCGATCGGCAACCCATCAACCCGCGTTTCCCACAGATCCGCAAGGATCCGCTCCTGCCGCGCCTGCATCTCGGCCACCAGCGTCGCCCGGTCGTCACCGCGCCGCACCTCATAGCTGTCGGGCGCCAGCATCCCCTCGGGCGGCAACCCGTCAACCTCTCCGCTCAGGAAGTCCGCCCAGCGCAGCCCCTCGACGACCTGCCAGACAGTGGTTCCCTCCACCACCGTGATCCGGAACCGCGTGTCGTCTGCCCCCGCCAGTTCGGCAAAGCCCTCGGGCGCCTCGCTTTCCCAGTCGAAGCGCATCACCTCCTCGAACCGCCCGGTCTCGGGGTCGAGATCGCGCACGATCTTCTCGACCTGCACCACGCCGATCCGCAAATGCACATCGGTCCCGCAGGTGGGCGGCCCCGGCCGGGTGACAATGCCGAGGATATCTTCCATCGAGGCACCGGGCGGCACCAGATGCGCCCCGAACCGCACCGCCGCGGCCTGCTCGGTATAGCGTGCCCCCACACGAAAGATCAGGCCCGAGCGGATCGCCCCCTGCTCCTCAAGCTGGTCGGAGATCGCCTGCAGAGAGGCCCCCCGCTCCACCCGCAGACAGATTGACTGCTCCAGCGGACCCTGGGCCGTGAACTGATGCTGTCCCCAGCCAACCGCGACCGCAAGGCCGATCAGCAGCACGATCAGCAGGGTCAGCGCGTTGGCAGCAACATGGCGGGCCATCAACCGCCCCATTGTCCCAGCACGAGCGTCGCATTGGTGCCGCCGAACCCGAACGAGTTCGACAGCGCCACCCGGATCTCGCGGTCACGCTTCGCGTTGGGCGCAAGATCCAGACGCGGCATGACCTCGGGATTGTCGAGGTTGATGGTCGGCGGTGCCACCTGATCCCGGATCGCCAGCACGCAGAAGATCGCCTCCACAGCACCCGCGGCCCCCAGCAGATGTCCGATGCTGGACTTGGTAGAGCTCATGGTCGCGCGCCCGGCGGCCTGCCCCATCAGCCGCTCCACCGCCGCAAGCTCGATGGTGTCAGCCATGGTCGAGGTACCATGCGCATTGATGTAGTCCACATCCTCAGGCCGCAGCCCCGCCCGCTTCAGCGCGGCCTCCATTGACCGGTACCCGCCCTCGCCATCCTCCGACGGCGCAGTGATGTGGAAGGCGTCGCCCGACAGCCCATAGCCCAGAACCTCGGCATAGATCCGGGCCCCGCGCGCCTGCGCATGCTCCAGCGCCTCCAGCACCACCACCCCGGCCCCCTCGCCCATCACGAACCCGTCGCGGTCCACGTCATAGGGCCGCGAGGCCTTCTCGGGCGCGTTTCCCCGCTTGGTCGACAGCGCCTTGCAGGCGTTGAACCCCGCAATCCCGATCTCGCAGATGGGCGACTCCGCGCCCCCCGCCACCATCACGTCCGCATCGCCCCAGGCAATCAGCCGCGCTGCATCCCCGATGGCATGGGCGCCTGTCGAACAGGCCGTCACCACCGCATGGTTGGGACCCTTGAAACCAAACCGGATACTCACCTGACCAGAGGCGAGGTTGATAAGTGCTCCCGGAATGAAGAAAGGCGACACCCGCCGCGGCCCCCGCTCCTTCAACAGCACAGCCGTGTCCGCGATGGTCGACAAGCCCCCGATGCCGGACCCGATCATCACCCCGGTGCGCAGCCGGCCCTCCTCATCCTCCGGCATCCAGCCTGCATCGCGCACCGCCTGGTCCGCCGCGGCCATGGCATAGAGGATGAAATCGTCGACCTTGCGGGCTTCCTTCGGCTCCATCCAGTGGTCCGGGTCGAAGGTCCCACCGCTGCCGTCGCCACGGGGGATCTCGCAGGCATATGTCGTGGCCAGATGGCTCGCGTCGAAGCGTGTGATGATGCCGGCGGCCGATTGACCGTCCAGAAGCCGCGACCAGGTCTGCTCGACCCCGCAGGCAAGCGGGCTGACCACCCCAAGACCCGTCACAACAACGCGCCGCATCCCCCAGCCTCCTGCCGCCTGCCCTTCTCCGGCGGCGGTGATACACAGCTTTGGTGGGTTGCGAAAGGGCGCCCGCTTCGCCGACAGCCACACAGCCGTGAATCGCCCAACGCACCGGCACCGCCGGCCGGAACAGCATCCACTCCGCCGTCAGCGCCGCCATTAACCAAATCGGGAATTTCTCCCTGCTATGAAGGCTGTGCGGACGCCTTCGGGCTGCGGTATGCTGGCGCAAAACAAATATCGAGGCAGGACTATGCGGGTGATTCGGGTGGTGATGGCCGTCCTTGCGATGGCCGTTCTCGCAGGCTGTGCGGATCGGGCCGGACGATCGAAGTTCCTGACCTATGAAGGGCCCGAAGTGACCCGCATCCTCGTCTGGAAGGACGCCCGCGTGATGCAGCTTCGGCACCACGACGATGTCCTGATGCAGGTGCCTATCAGCCTTGGCTTCGCGCCCGAGGGGCACAAGCAGCGCCGCGGCGACGGACGCACGCCCGAGGGGAATTACATCATCGACAGGCGCAACCCCAACAGCGCGTTCCACCTGTCACTGGGCATCTCTTATCCGGATGTGAACGACAAGCTCGTCGCGACCGAGGCCGGCGACGACCCCGGCGGCGACATCTTCATCCACGGCAAGGGCCCGGACTTCAGCAGCGCCACCGGCGACTGGACCGCAGGCTGCATCGCCGTCACCGACGCGCAGATGGAGAAGATCTACGCCATGGTCCGCGTCGGCACGCCCATCTCCATCTTCCCCTGACCGCAGCCGGCCGACCACTCGACCGCCCAAGCCCGCCTTGGGGTGCGCTTGTTTTCGCCCGCCGCCTGGGCCAGAACCCATAGCACAGGCAGCGAAAGAGACGCATGGGCGACCGACGCAAGATCGCATTCCTCGCAGGCCCCACCGAGGATGCCCAGCGCGCCCGCGCCGAACTCGTCGCGCGCTATGGCGACGTCCGCCCCGAAGACGCCGAGGTCATCGTGGCGCTAGGTGGCGACGGCTTCATGCTCGGCACGCTGCACGGCACCCAGCACCTGCCCGCGCCTGTCTACGGCATGAACCGCGGCACGGTCGGTTTCCTGATGAACGAATACGCCCGCTCCGGCCTCATCGATCGGCTTGCCGCGGCCGAGGAGACGGTAATCAATCCCTTGCACATGCTTGCCGTGACCGTGGCGGGCGACCGGAAAGAGGGGCTGGCGATCAACGAGGTCTCGCTCTTGCGCCAGGGGCCCCAGGCCGCGCGCCTGCGCATCAGCGTGGACGGCAAGGTGCGCCTCGACGAACTGGTCTGCGACGGCGCCCTCGTCTGCACTCCGGCGGGCTCCACCGCCTACAACTATTCCGCCCACGGCCCGATCCTGCCCATCGGGTCGGACGTGCTGGCTCTGACCGCCATGTCCGCCTTCCGCCCCCGCCGCTGGCGCGGGGCGCTCCTGCCCAAGACCGCTCTCGTACGCTTCGACGTGCTCAACCCCGCGAAACGCCCCGTCATGGCCGACGCCGACAGCCGTCCGGTCCGCGACGTCGCCTGGGTTGAGGTCCGCTCCGAACCAAGCATCACCCACCGCCTCCTCTTCGACCCCGGCCACAGCCTCGAGGAACGTCTCATCCGCGAACAGTTCGTCTGACGCGTCCTCTCAGGCAGCCGGGGCAAAGCTGTCCCGGAATCTCTTCCCCCCGCGGGCCATCTCCCGTAGCAGTTCGGGCGGCGCGAAGCGCGGCCCCTGGGCCGCTTCCAGCGCCTCGGCCGTGGCCAGCGCCTCGTCCGCGCCGATCCGGTCGAGCCACGCAAAAGGCCCCCCGGACCAGGGCGCGAAGCCCCAGCCCAGGATCGCCGCCACATTGCCCTCTCGGATGTCCTTCAGCACGCCCGCCTCCAGCGCCCGCACCGCCTCCAGGACCTGCACGAACAGAAGTCGCGCCTGCACCTCCGACAGATCGGGGGATGTGTCCGGCCGGGCCGTGCCCTCGGCCAGCACCGCAAGCCCGGGCCACAGACCGCTGCGCCGGCCCTTTTCGTCGTAATCATAGAAACCGGCGCCTGCCTTGCGGCCCAGCCGCCCGTCCTGTTCCATGGCAAAGATCACCCGGTCCACGTCGCTGTCGGGATAGGCATCGCCCAGCGCCGCCCGGGTCGCCCGCGCGATCCGCGCACCCAGTTCGATGGACACCTCGTCGATCAGCTGCAGCGGCCCCACCGGAAAGCCCAGCTGCCGGGCCGCGTTCTCGATCAGCGCGGGCGGCACGCCCTCGCCCACCATGCGGATCCCCTCGTTCATGTAGGGGATGATGCAGCGGTTGGCATAGAAGAACCGCGCGTCCTCCACCAGGATCGGCGTCTTGCGCAGTTGTCCTACGAAGTCGAGCGCCTTGGCCACCGCCTCGGGCCCCGTCTGCGGGCCGCGGATCACCTCCACCAGCTGCATGCGGTCCACCGGGCTGAAGAAATGGATGCCCAGGAACCCCTCGGGCCTTCCGCTGGCCCGGGCCAGATCCACGATGGGCAGGGTCGAGGTGTTGGTGGCGAACACCGCCCCGGGCGCGGCGGCTTCCGCCCGCGCGGTGACTTCGGCCTTCACGGCGGAGTCTTCGAACACCGCCTCCACGATCAGGTCGCAGCCCTCCAGCTTGGCATACTCCGCCGTCGCGGTGATCCGCGCCAGCGTCGCCTCGGCCCGCTCCCCCGGCAGCCGCCCGCGGCCGACCGCTTTCTGCAGGGCCGCGGCGATGCCCGCACGGCCTTTCGCGGCCCCCTCCTCGGTGGCGTCGATCAGCACCACCTCCATGCCCGCCGCGGCCGAGACCTGGGCGATCCCCGCGCCCATCATGCCAGCGCCCAGCACCCCCAGCCGGCGCACCGGCGCGGGCGCGAGGTCCGGCCGCCGCGCCCCCTTCTCCAGCGCCGCCTTGTCCAGGAACAGCGTGGTGATCATCGCCTCCGCCGTGGGGTCCATCAGCACATGGGTGAACCACCGCGCCTCGATCCGCAGCGCCGTGTCGAAATCCACCAGCGCGCCCTCATACACGGCCGACAGCAGCGCCTGCGCGGCCGGATAGACCCCATGCGTCTTGCCCGTGACCATCGCCGAGGCGCCCACGAAGGTCATGAACCCCGCCGGGTGATAGGGCGCCCCCCCGGGCATCCGGTAGCCCTTGGCGTCCCACGGCTTCACGCACTCCGCGTCGCCCGCCTCCCGCACCCAGGCCTTGGCCCGGTCCAACAGGTCCTCCGGCGCCACCACCTCGTCGATCACGCCAGCGGCCTTGGCCGCCTTCGGCGACACCATCCGCCCCTCCAGCAGGAAGGGTGCGGCCGCCATCGCCCCCAGCTTGCGCACCAGTCGCGTGGTGCCACCCGCGCCGGGGAACAGCCCCACCTTGATCTCTGGCAGACCGATCCGCACCCCCTCCCGGTCCGCGGCAAAGATTCGGTGGCAAGCCAGCGCCAGCTCCAGCCCGATCCCCGCCGCCGTGCCGGGCAGAGCGCAGGCCACGGGCTTGCCGCCCTTCCGCGTCTTCGGGTCCATCCCGGCGCGTTCGATCCGCCGCAGCAGCGCATGGATGCGCTGCACGCCCTCGAACAGCCCCCGCGCCGGATCCTCCCCAGCCTCGGCCTTCATTCGCGCCAGCACCGCAAGATCCATGCCGCCCGCGAAATCCTTCTTGGCAGAGGTGATCACGATGCCTCTGACCTCCGGATCGCCCAGCGCCGCCTCCACCGCGGCGGCCAGATCCTCCAGCCCCCGCAGCGTCATCACGTTCATCGAGCGCTCCGGCACATCCCACAGGATCACCGCCACGTCCCCGTCGACCTCGGTGCGAAACTCCGCCATGGCCGCCTCCCCTCAGACCCGCTCGATCACTGTTGCAGCGCCCATCCCGGCCGCCACGCACAGGGTCGCCAGAGCCGTCCCAGCCCCCTGCCGCTCCATCTCGTCCAGCGCCGTGCCCAGGATCATCGCCCCCGTGGCGCCCAGCGGGTGACCCATGGCGATCGCCCCGCCATTGGTGTTCACCTTGGCGGGGTCTGCGTCGAAGGCCTGCTGGAAGCGCAGCACCACCGAGGAAAACGCCTCGTTCACCTCGATCACGTCGATGTCCGACAGCGCCATGCCGGCCGCCGCCAGCGCCCGCTCGGTGGCCGGCACCGGCCCGGTCAGCATGATGGTGGGCTCGCAGCCCACCCGCGCCATCGCCCGGATGCGCGCCCGCGGCCTCAACCCATGGGCCTCCCCGAACGCCGCGTTGCCCACCAGAACCGCCGCGGCCCCATCCACGATGGCGCTGGAATTGCCCGCATGGTGGCGATGCATGATCCGCTCCAGATGCGGATAACGCATGAGCGCCACCGCATCGAAGCCCGGCATCACCTCCCCTTGCTCGGCAAACGAGGGCTTCAGCGCCCCGAGCGCCTGCATGTCAGTGCCCGGCCGAATCGCCTCGTCCCGTGCCAGGATCTCCAGCCCGTTCACGTCCCGCACCGGCACGACGGAGCCGTCGAACCGCCCCTCCGCCCAGGCCGTCACGGCGCGCGCATGGCTCTCGACGGCCAGCGCGTCCAGCGCATCGCGGGAAAACCCATACTCCGTGGCGATCAGGTCCGCCGCGATCCCCTGCGGCACGAAATACCGCCCCATCGCCACCGACGGGTCCGCCGCCAGCGCGGCCCCGTCCGAGCCCATTGGCACCCGGCTCATCATCTCCACCCCGCCAGCGATGATGCCCCGCGCGGTGCCCGCCGCCACCTGAGCGGCCGCCATATTCACCGCCTCCAGCCCCGAGGCGCAGAAGCGGTTGATCGAAAGCCCCGGTACCGCCTCTGACAGCCCCGACGCCAGCACGGCGGCGCGTGCCAGGCAGCCACCCTGCTCCCCCACCTGGGTGACGTTGCCCCAGATCACGTCCTCCACCGCATCTGAGGGCAGCCCTGACCGCGCGACAACCGCATCCAGAATCTGCGCCGAAAGCCGCAGCGCCGTGACCTCGTTCAGCGCCCCATCTTTCCTGCCCCGTCCGCGGGGCGATCGGATGGCATCGTAAATGTAGGCGTCCATGACCCCTCCCGTCCTGCTCCTGCTCTGGCACCCCCTCGGGGCGCGTCAGTCCTTCCGGCCGCAGCCAGCCCGGTCCGCGCTAGAAGGCCTCGGCCTCCAGCGCCATCACCGTCGTCCCGCCAGTGCGCAGCCGCGCCAGGTGCAGCGTCGTCGCCGGGAGGGTCCGCAGCAGGTAATGCCGCGCCGTCACCAGCTTGGCCTTATGGAACGGCTCCGAGCCCCGCGCCGCTGCCTGCGCCATGCGCAGCCACATCAACCCCAGGCAGACATGCCCCATCAGCCGCAGTATGTCGTCTGCGCCGCACAGCGCCGCCTCCGCATCGGCCACACCCCGTTCCATCAGGAACTCGAGCGCCCCTTGCAGATCGCCCGTGGCCGCCCGCAGCGCGCCAGCGCAATCCTCCAGCTCCGGCGGGCTGGCCTCAATCACCCCCTGCACCTCGGCAAGGAACCCCCGTACCGCAGCCCCCCCATCGCGCCCCAACTTGCGCCCCACGAGGTCCAGCGCCTGGATGCCGTTGGTGCCCTCGTAGACCATTGCAATCCGCACATCGCGGGTGAACTGCTCGAACGCCGCGCCCTTGATATAGCCCGCCCCGCCCGCAACCTGCTGGGCCGAGACACAAGCCGCGAACCCCCGGTCGGTCAGAAACGCCTTGATGACCGGTGTCAGCAACGAGATCAGCGCCTCCGCCTCCGCATCCCCCGCCCGATGTGCCCGATCGATCAGCGTCGCCCCCCAGAAGGCAAAGGCCCGTGCGCCCCCCACAAAGGCCCGCTGATCCATCAGCTCCCGCCGCACGTCCGGGTGCACGATGATCGGATCGGCGGCCGCCTCCGGCTCGGCCGCACCGGTCACCGCCCGCCCCTGGCGGCGCTCCCGGGCAAAGGCCACCGCGGCCTGATGGGCCCGGCTCGCTACGGCATAGCCCTGCAAGCCCACCCCCAGCCGCGCCTCGTTCATCATGGTGAACATCGCCTTGAGCCCGGCATGGGGCGCCCCAACCAGCCAACCCTTGGCGCCGGCATACTCCATCTCGCAGGTGGCCGCGCCATGGATGCCCATCTTGCGCTCCAGCCCGATGCACGCGACGCCATTGCGCGCGCCGCCCTCCAGCAGCTTCGGCACCACGAAAAGTGACAGACCCCGCGTCCCCTCCGGCGCATCGGGCAGCCGCGCCAGCACCAGATGGATGATGTTCTCGGACAGGTCATGCTCGCCACCCGAGATCCAGATCTTGCGGCCGGTGATCCGGTAACTGCCGTCCGCCTCCGGCTCGGCCCGCGTCCGGATCAGCCCCAGATCGGTGCCGCAGTGCGGCTCGGTCAGGTTCATCGTCCCGGTCCAGCGCCCCGCGACCATGTCCGGCAGGAACCGCGCCTGCAGCGCAGCATCCGCATGGCTCTGCAGCGCCGAGATCGCCCCATGGGTCAACCCCTGGTACATGTTCAGCGCCATGTTGGCCGCCACGAACATCTCGCCCGTGGTACAGTTCAGCAGATACGGCATCCCCGTCCCGCCATGCGCGGTGTCGCAATCGAGCGCGATCCAGCCGCCCTCAGCCAGCAGACCATAGGCCTGCGCAAACCCCTGCGGCGTGCGCACCACACCGTTCTCCAGCCGGCAGCCCTCGACATCCCCGGTGGCATTCAGCGGCGCGAGCACGGTCTCGGCCAGTTTCGCGGCCTCGGCATGAATCGCCGCCGTGGTCTCGGGGTCCAGCGCGTCATAGCCCGGGATGTCCAGGGTCGAGACCTCAAGAACCTCGTTCAGGACAAAGGCGATGTCGCGCAGCGGTGCTCTATAGGCAGTCATGGCTCTGCCTCCTCCTTCCGGGCGGAATTAGACCCGGCGGCGCGCCCCAGCACCTCGGCGCCCCAAGCAAGTTCCGCCCGCAGCTCGGCGATGGCCTCGTCCAGTTCGGCGCGCTGGCGCTCCATGTCGGTGAGGCGGGCGCAGGCAACATCATAGGTGCGGCGCAGCTGCGTCAACTGCCGGTCGTCCCGGTCATAGAGGTCCAGAAGCTCGCCGATCTGATCGAGAGAGAAGCCAAACCGCCGCCCTCGCAGGATCAGCGCCAACCGTGCCCGGTCTCGGCGACGGTACAGCCGACTGCGCCCCCGACGCTCTGGTGTCAGCAAACCTTTCTGCTCGTAGAACCGCAGCGTCCTCGGCGTCACGCAATGCAGCGCGCACATGTCCCCAATGCTGATCGGTTTCTCGTCCGACGCCTCGAGCGGCCCGTGGCTGTCCTCCGGCATGCGCCCTCCCCAACGCCTTTACCTGCAAGGCCAAGGATGGGGGGAACGGCGCCGCCAAACAAGCGCATTTGACGTCAACGTCAGGCTGACGTTGCGTCAACAAGGTTCTGATGGTCACCACCAGGAAAGGGCCGAAACGTCGAGGCGCCGCAGACCTGAGCAGCAATGCGCCTCCGCCTGCGCGCAAGCGGCAGCCCGACTCAGCCCTTCATGCCATCCCAGAACCCCTTGACCTTCTGGAAGAAGGAACTGCCTTCGGGGTTGTTGTGCTCACCCAACTCCTCGAACTCGCGCAGGATCTCCTTCTGCCGCGGGCTCAGATTGACCGGTGTTTCCACCGCCAATTCGATGAACATGTCGCCGGTGGGCCCGCCGCGCAACTCCGGCATGCCCTTGCCGCGCAGGCGCATCTGCCGGCCGGTCTGGCTGCCGGCGGGGACCTTCACGCGCGACCGCCCACCGTCGATGCTGGGGACCTCGACCTCGCCTCCCAGAGCCGCGGTGGTCATCGAAACGGGCACGCGGCAGTGCAGGTTCACGCCGTCACGCTGGAACAGCGGATGCTCGCGCACCTCGATGAAGATATAGAGATCGCCCGTCGGCCCCCCGCGCACCCCCGCCTCACCCTTGCCGGCCAGCCGCATTCGGGTGCCGGTCTCGACACCGGCGGGGACATCTACTGACAGCGTGCGGGTCTTCTCCGCCCGACCTGCGCCACCACAGGCCGTGCACGGGTTCTTGACGATCTGCCCGAGGCCGCCGCAGGTGGGACAGGTCCGCTCGACGGTGAAGAAACCCTGTTGAGCCCGCACCTTGCCCAACCCCGAACAGGTGGGACAGGTCACCGGCTCGGCGCCACCCTCGGCCCCGGTGCCGTTGCAGGCCTCACAGCCCGACAGCGTTGGAACGGAGATGGACTTCTGCACCCCCGCAAACGCCTCCTCCAGCGAGATCGCCAGATTGTACCGCAGGTCGGACCCACGGCTCGCGCGTCCTCGTGCCCCGGCGCGCCCTCCGCCCATGAAATCGCCGAACAAATCCTCGAACACGTCCGAGAAGGCCGAGGCGAAGTCCGGCCCGCCGCCATAGGCCCGGGCGCCCGCCCGCGGCCCGCCGGCACCCATGCCCCCCTCGAAGGCCGCATGGCCGAACCGGTCATAGGCCGCCTTCTTCTCGGGGTCCTTGAGGGCCTCGTAGGCCTCATTCACTTCTTTGAACTTGGTTTCGGCCTGCGGGTCGTCGGTATTGCTGTCGGGATGAAGCTCACGCGCCTTGCGCCGGTAGGCCTTCTTGATGTCGTCGGCCGAGGCCCCGCGCGAGACCCCCAGCACGTCGTAGAAATCGCGTTTCGCCATGCGGGACCTCTGGGTGGGAATTCAAAGCCGAGGGCCGGCCCGCCCGGGCAGGGCAGGCCGGCCCCGGATCAGGCGGCGCGGATCACGAGCTCTTGCGCTTGCGGTCCTCGTCGATGTCCTCGTACTCGGCATCCACGATGTCCTCGTCGACGCCGCGCGGCTCGTCCTCGGCCGAGGCCCCCTCTCGGGCATCGGCCTGGGCCTTGTAGATCGCCTCGCCCAGCTTCATCGACGCCTCGGTCAGGTTCTGGATGCCGCCCTTGATCTTGCCGGCGTCCTCGCTGGCGATCGCTTCCTCCAGCGCGCCCATGGCCAACTCGATGGCCTCCACCGTGGCGGGGTCCACCTTGTCCTTGTGCTCGGCCAGCGCCTGCTTGGTCGAATGCAGCAGACCCTCGGCCTGGTTGCGAGTCTCCACCAGCTCGCGGCGCTGCTTGTCGGCCTCGGCGTTGGCTTCGGCCTCCTTCACCATCTTCTCGATGTCCTCGTCGGACAGACCGCCCGAAGCCTGGATGGTGATCTTCTGCTCCTTGTTGGTGGCCTTGTCCTTGGCCGAGACGTTGACGATGCCGTTGGCGTCGATGTCGAAGGTCACCTCGATCTGCGGCATGCCGCGCGGCGCAGGCGGGATGCCTTCGAGGTTGAACTGGCCCAGCATCTTGTTGTCCGCGGCCATCTCCCGCTCGCCCTGGAAGACGCGGATGGTCACCGCATTCTGGTTGTCCTCCGCGGTCGAGAAAATCTGCGACTTCTTCGTGGGGATAGTGGTGTTGCGGTCGATCAGCCGGGTGAACACGCCGCCCAGCGTCTCGATCCCCAGCGACAGCGGCGTGACGTCCAGCAACACCACGTCCTTCACGTCGCCCTGCAGCACGCCGGCCTGGATGGCCGCGCCCAGCGCCACGACCTCGTCGGGGTTGACGCCCTTGTGCGGCTCCTTGCCGAAGAACTTGCCCACCTCTTCGGTGACCTTGGGCATGCGGGTCATGCCGCCCACGAGCACCACCTCGTCGATGTCGCTGGCAGAGAGCCCCGCATCCTTCAGCGCGGCCTTGCAGGGCTTCATGGTGCGGGCGATCAGGTCCGCGACCAGGCTTTCCAGCTTGGCCCGCGTCAGCTTGACCACCATGTGCAGCGGCTGCCCGGTATTCTTGTCCATCGAGATGAAGGGCTGGTTGATCTCGGTCTGGCTCGACGACGACAGCTCGATCTTGGCCTTCTCGGCGGCCTCCTTCAGGCGCTGCAGCGCCATCTTGTCGCCGGTCAGGTCGACGCCGTGCTCCTTCTTGAACTCGTCCGCCAGGTAATTAACGATCCGCATGTCGAAGTCTTCACCACCCAGGAACGTGTCCCCGTTGGTGGACTTCACCTCGAACAGACCCTCGTCGATCTCCAGGATGGTGATGTCGAAGGTGCCGCCGCCGAGGTCATAGACGGCGATGGTGCGGGTTTCCTTCTTGTCGAGGCCATAGGCCAGCGCGGCCGCCGTGGGCTCGTTGATGATCCGCAGCACCTCGAGGCCCGCGATCTTGCCGGCGTCCTTGGTGGCCTGACGCTGGGCGTCATTGAAATACGCCGGCACCGTGATCACCGCCTGGGTGACGGTCTCGCCCAGATAGCTCTCGGCGGTTTCCTTCATCTTCTGCAGGATGAAGGCGGACACCTGGCTAGGGGAATATTTCTCACCCTTCACCTCGACCCACGCATCACCATTGCCACCGTCCACGATGCTGTAGGGGACCAGCTTCTTGTCCTTCTCCACCGCCTCGTCGCCCATGCGGCGGCCGATCAGGCGCTTGACGGCGAAGACGGTGTTGGTGGAGTTCGTCACCGCCTGCCGCTTGGCCGGCTGGCCCACCAGACGCTCGCTGTCGGTGAAGGCGACGATGGACGGCGTCGTGCGCGCCCCTTCGGAGTTCTCGATCACCCGTGGCTGCGCGCCGTCCATGATGGCCACGCAGGAGTTCGTCGTGCCGAGGTCGATCCCGATGACTTTGGGCATGCTCTGATCCTTCTCAATTCGGCGATGTCATGGGGCGCGGGCCCGTGCGCGGCCCCCGAGCCCCCATCCCTTTGCCCGATCCGTTTGCCAATCCGTTTCAGCGGTCCGGGTGGCAACCTTGGCGGTCGCTCCCCCGCTTCGGCGGGTATATAGGGAGCGGGATTTGTCCCTGCAACGGTGACGGAGCCGTGAATCCATGTCGAATTCGGGCCTATTTTCGCAGCGCGACGCAGCCCTGCCCGAAGACCTGAAAGGCGCCCGCATCTGGCGCGGGGTGCTCGACGCCCCCGCCCAGGCGGCGCTGGTGGAGGACCTGCGCGAGGTCGTCCGGGCCGCCCCCCTCATCGCCCCCGTGACGCCAGGCGGACGCCCCATGTCCGTGCGCATGACCGCCGCGGGCCGCTTCGGCTGGATCACGGACCGCCAGGGTTACCGCTACGCCGACCGCCACCCCTCGGGCGCCCCTTGGCCGTCGATCCCGGCTGCAGTGCTGCGGATCTGGGAGGCCGTCGCCGATTGCCCCCGCGCCCCCGAGTGCTGCCTGATCAACTTCTACGGCGAGGGCGCCCGCATGGGCCTGCACCAGGACCGCGACGAGGCCGATTTTTCCTGCCCGGTCGTCTCCATCAGTCTCGGCGACCCCGGCCTGTTCCGCGTGGGCGAAACCCAGCGCGGGGGCCGCACCACCTCCAGCTGGCTGACGTCCGGCGACGTCGCGATCCTGGCCGGCCCCGCGCGGCTCGCCTGGCACGGGGTCGACCGCATCCGCTTCGGCGAAAGCGGGCTCCTGCCGCAGGGCGGGCGCCTCAATCTGACGCTGCGCGTGGTCACCTGAGGCCGGGCACCCAGGCGCACCCGCCCGACCGTGTCCCGCTCCACCAAGTCACGCCAGGGCGCCTGCGCGACTGTCCGACCCTCACAACCGCTCGAGAGAACAGCCCGGCGCAAAGCGCTCGGTGTCCTCCAGACTGCACAGCTCGGTGCCCGGCGTCGTCACAGCCGCCGCCGCCGCCGCCGTCCCCTGCCGCAGCGCCACCTCCCAGTCGGCATCCCGCGCGAGTTCCAGCGTGAAGGCGCCCATGAAGCTGTCGCCCGCCCCCACCTTGCTCAGCACCTCCACCACCGGCGGGCGGCAATGCAGCCGCAGCCCGTCACGCACCAGCACATTGCCATCGGCACCGCGCGCGATCACCACCGTCTCGGCCACGCCGCGCGCCACCAACGCCGCGGCAAAATCCGCGGTGTCGCCGGGCTCGGGCAGGCGGCGCCCGGCCACGCCCTCGGCCTCCACATCATCCATGCGCAGCACCTTCGGCGGATGCCCAGGGTCGGGCACATCCACAAGCCGGTCCAGCGGCGCGCCCGAGGTGTCCACGATCAGCATCGCCCCCGGCCCCGCCAGCCGGCGCGCCAGCCGGGTGGGAAAGTCGTCCGACACCCCCGGCGGCTGGCTGCCGCTCAGCACCACAACCCCACCCGAGCGCACCACCGCCTCGATCGCCGCCAGCGCCTTGCGGGCGCGCCCCGCGGGCCACACCTCGCCCGGCAGAACGAAGCGGTATTCGAGGCCGGTCTCGGACTCCTGAACCGACAGGGAATGCCGTGTCTCGCCCGGCGCCTCGAAGGCGTGCAGCCGCACCCCTTCATGCTCCAGCAGCCAGCTCAACTGTGCGCCCATCGCCCCGCCCAGCGCGACGAAGGCCTGTGCCCGGCCGCCCAGCCGGCCGATGGCGCGCGCCACGTTGATGCCGCCTCCGCCGGGGTCGCTGCGCGGCCTGGACAGGCGCAGCTTCGGGCCGGGCTCGACCCGATCCACCTCCGCCGCCACATCGACGGCTGGGTTCAACGTGACGGTGAGGATCGCGCGCTGGGCCATGGGTTCTCCGTGATGCCGGGCATGCGGGACGGATGCCAGGCTACCGACCCGGCGTCCGGCCCAGATACTGGCCGGCGCGGCGCGCCATGCAACCCCCCGCGGCCGGACCGAGGCGTGGGTCGGGCGGCCCCTGTGCGATCCTGCACAAGATCCTTGCGGCGCTGCCCGATGCGCCCGGCGCCGCGCCGGTCCATCTGCTGCAGAGGACCCAACACCCGGAGACCCCCATGCAGCCCAAGATCGCCATCGTGTTCTACTCCACCTACGGCACCAACCACGCCATGGCCGAAGCCGCGGCCGAGGCCGCCCGCGCCGCCGGGGCCGAGGTCCGCCTTCGTCGCGTGGCCGAAACCGCCCCGCCCGAGGTCGTGGCCGGTCAGGAGGCCTGGGCCGCCCAGGCCGAGAAGACGGCCCACATCCCGCAGGCCACGCCGGACGACATCGCCTGGGCCGACGGCTGGTTTTTCATCTCCCCCACCCGTTTTGGCAGCGTTGCCAGCCAGATGCGTGCCTTCCTCGACACGCTGGGCCCTCTCTGGCAGGAGGGGCGGCTCGCCGACCGGGCGGTGACCGCCGCGACATCGGCGATGCAGCCCCACGGCGGGCAGGAGGCCACACTGCTGGGCCTCTACCCCACCTTCATGCACTGGGGCGCGGTAATCGTGGCGCCGGGCTACACTGACGGGTCGATCTTCGAGTCCGGCGGTAACCCCTATGGCTACAGCCACACCGCCGGCCCACTGGACGACAAGGCCCGCGCCGCGCTGTCCCACCAGGCCCGCCGCCTTGTGCAGATGTCCCGCGCCATCGCGTCGGATCGGGCCCACGCAGCCGCGGCCTGACCACGCCGCGCACAGCATTGGCGTCGCCCCCAAGGGGCGGCGCCACGCCTCCAAGGCTGCGTCGACAGCCCCCTGGGGATGCCACCCCGGACCCTGCCCGGACCCTCCGCCGCGCCCCCCGACAGCCTGCGTCGATATCCCCGGCGCGGGGCGGTTGGTGCTGGAAGGATCGCCGGTCGATCCCTATACTCGTGAGGCAAGAAGGGAACCGGACGATGGCCTCGGCGGGACTGCGAAGACTGGCGTTTGTTCTTCTTGTCGGGCTGGTGATTTACGTCGCCGTGTCAGGATCGCCATAACGAGTGGCGGCAGAGGTCTGCAACGCGGCGCCTGGCGCGGGCCGGGGCCGGCTGGGAAGGGGTGTGCGGATGGCACCGCGGGTTGGCGACGATCCATTGCGCCCGGCAGCGGCCGTGACCGACTGGACCGCGCGCCGCCCCAGCCGGGTAGGCACCCGCTCCAACCTGCTGTTCCTGCTTCCAATTCCCTTTCTGGTCCAGGCCATTGGGGCATCCCCCGAGTTCATGGTGACAAAACTCGCAGCCTCCGCCCTGCTCCTGGCCGCGGCCTGGCTCACGCGCGAGGGACTGCGCGCCGAGGAGGCCTGGGAAGCCCGCCCCATCGCCCGCCCGCCAGCGCTGCCGCGCAAGGGGCTGGGCGCTGGTGCAATGGGCCTCGGTGTGGCGCTGGCGGCACTGGGCGGGGGGCCGGTCGCGCTGGTGCTGGGGGCGCTGGCGGGGGGGCTGCACCTGGCCGCCTTCGGCGTCGATCCGATGCGCGACCGGACCGGAGGAATGGCGGATCTGGAGGCGCTGCAGGCCGACCGGGTGGTGCGCGCGGTGGACAGCGCCGACCGCCCGCTGGCCGAGATGGCGGTCGCCATCTCCCGGCTCGGCGACCGAAGCCTCATGGACCGGGTTGCGCGATTCCAGTCGGGCGTGCGCGACATGGCCCGGGCGCTGGAACAGGACCCCCGCGGCCTTGTCGCGGCGCGGCGGTACCTGAGCGTCTACCTCGTGGGAGCGCGCGACGCGACGGTGCAGTTTGCCGACCTCTACGCCCGCAGCCCCGACCCCGCCCTGCGCGACCGGTTCGAAGCGCTGCTCGACGATCTGGACCGCAGCTACGGGGCGCGGACCGAAGCCCTGCGGGCGGGCGACCGCGCCGCGCTCGACATCGAGATGGACGTGTTGCGCGACCGCCTGGCGCGCGAAGGGCTGCGCCCCTAGGACGCCTGACACCCCGGGCGGTCCCCGGCCCCACCCAGCGAAAGGATGCCCCCATGGCCGAAGAGGTGCGACGCAAGGCGGCCGAAGCGCAGGCCGAGATCGACGCGCTGGCGGCACGCCCCCTGCCCGACCCTGCTGCCGAGCTTGCCGCGCCCGACACGGCGGACCTCGCCAAGGGCGACCCCGCCACGGCCGAGGCCGTGCGCCGACGAGCCGCCGAGATCGACCTCGCCGACAGCGCCACCATCCTCGGCTTCGGCGCCGGTGCCCAGTCCGAACTGCAGTCGATCAGCCAGTCCATGCTGGCCGATGTCCGCGCCAAGGACCTCGGCCCGGCCGGCGACAGCCTCTCGGAAATCGTCTCGGCCCTGCGCGGCTTCTCAGCCGCCGAACTCGACACCCGCCGCGACCGGACCCTGTGGGAACGCCTGACCGGCCGCGCCGCCCCGTTCGCCCGCACCCTGGCGCGGTTCGAGACGGTGCAGGGCCAGATCGACGACATCACCGACCGGCTGCTGGGCCACGAACACAAGCTCCTGAAGGACATCAAGGGGCTGGACCGGCTCTACGAAAAAACGCTCGAGTTCTACCGCGAACTCGCCCTCTACATCGCCGCCGGCGCGACGCGACTGCAGGAGCTGGACGCCGAGACGATCCCCGCCATGGAGGCCCGCGTCGCCGAGGCCGCGCCCGACGACCAGGTCATGCGCGCCCAGGAACTGCGCGACCTGCGCGCCGCCCGCGACGACCTTGAACGCCGCGTGCATGACCTGCGCCTGACCAGGCAAGTGACGATGCAGGCCCTGCCCTCGCTGCGGCTGGTGCAGGAAAACGACAAGAGCCTCGTCAGCCGGATCAATTCGACTCTCGTCAACACCGTCCCGCTGTGGGAAACCCAGCTTGCCCAGGCCCTGACCATCCAGCGCTCGCGCGAGGCCGCGCAGGCGGTGCGCAAGGCCGCCGACCTGACCAACGAGCTCCTTACCGCCAATGCCGAGAACCTGCGCGAAGCCAACCGCACCGTGCGCGAGGAGGCCGAGCGCGGCGTCTTCGACATCGCCGCCGTGACGAAGGCCAACGAGATGCTGATCGCGACCATCGAGGACAGCCTGACGCTGGCCGAGACCGGCAAGGTGCGCAGGGCCGAGGCCGAACAGGCGCTGGTCAAGCTGGAGGCCGATCTGCGCGACACGCTGGCCGCGGCGCGGTCCCGGTGACGTTTGTTGCGGCGGAGGCAGGCGGGTGAGGGCTGAGGCGATGACAGGCCGGTCACTACGGCTCTGGTTGGCCTGTGTCGGCCTTGCGGCGGCGGGCTGCGCCCCCTTGGCCGCGCCTGATCCCACACCGGCACCGCCGACGTCGCGACCATCAGCCCCCGCCGAAGCCCCGCCCCCCAGCGCCGAGAGCCAGCGCATCCGCGCCCATTTCGCCCGTAACGAAGCTATGCTGCGCGGCCGCGGCATGATGCGTACCGACACCAACCCCGCCGATGTGCCCTTCGGCGTGACGACCCTTGTGCGCAACTTCGACCGCATCGCCCTGCGCGACGAATACGTCATCGACCGCGGCCGCCTGGTCGCGCGCGAAACCGAGTCCCGCCTGCGCCGCTGGCAGTCTCCGGTGCGCATGGGTCTGGAGTTCGGCCCCGCCGTCCCGCCCGCACAGCGCGCCGCCGACACCGCCACCGTGCGCTCCCTCGCCGCCCGGCTGGCGCGCGTCACCGGTCACCCCATCACCGTGACCGACCGCATCGAGGACGCCAATTTCCGCATCCTCGTGCTGACCGAAGAGGAACGCCGCGCCAGCGCCCCGCGCCTGCGCAACCTGCTGCCCGGCATCGACCCCCTGTCGCTGGACACGATCACCGGCCTGCCCCTCTCGGCCTCCTGCCTCGTGGTGGCCTTCGCCGGCCAGGGCAGTTGGGTCTACAGCCAGGCGGTGGCGGTGATCCGGGCCGAACTGCCCGAGCTGACCCGAACCTCCTGCTTCCACGAGGAGCTTGCCCAGGGGCTCGGCCTGCCCAATGACAGCGACGCCGCGCGGCCGTCGATCTTCAACGACACGCAGGAGTTCGCGGTGCTGACCCGCCATGATGAACTGCTGCTGCGCATCCTCTACGACCCCCGCCTGCGCCCCGGCATGACCCCGGTCCAGGCCCGCCCCATCGTCGAGGCCATTGCCGTGGAACTGCTGGGCGGCGAGGCATGAGGCTGCCCTGCGGCCACCGGTCAAGCGCCGTCGGATCGGCATGATGCTGCGTTTCTCGGCCAATCTCGGCTATCTGTTCACAGACCGCCCGTTGCCGCAGGCGATCCGGGCCGCCGCCGAGGCCGGGTTCGACGCGGTGGAGTGCCATTTTCCCTATGCAACTCCGTCGGCGGAGGTGACCGCCGCGCTGGCCGAAACGGGCCTGCCGCTCATCGCGCTCAACACCGAGCCCGGCGACCGCGCAGCCGGCGAGTTCGGGCTTGCCGCTCTGCCCGGCCGTGAAGACCATGCCCGCGCCGCCATCGTGCGGGCGGTCGACTACGCCGTCGCGACCGGGGCGGGAGCGGTGCATGTGATGGCCGGTGTCACCGATGACCCCCGCGCCGGCGCCACCTTCGCCGAAAACCTGCGCTTCGCCTGCGACCGCGCCGCCCACCACGGCCTCACCGTGCTGATCGAGCCGCTCAACCCCCGCGACGTGCCGGGCTATCACCTGCAGGACGCAGGCCACGCCGCGCGGCTCATCGCCGATCTGGCGCGCGACAACCTCAGGCTCATGTTCGACTGCTACCATCTGCAGATCATCGGCGGCGATCTGTCGATGGGCTTCCGCGCGCTGCGTCCGCTGATCGGGCATGTGCAGTTCGCGAGCGTGCCCGACCGTGGCGATCCCGACCGCGGCGAGGTCGCCTATGACTGGCTGCTGCCGCGGCTGGCCGCCGAGGGCTGGCAGACCCCCTTCGGCGCCGAGTACCGCCCCTCGTCCGGCCGCACCGAAGACAGCCTCGGCTGGCTACGGCGCTGGAAGGGGGGCGTAGAGCCCCGGTCCGCCACCGGACCGGGGCTCGGGGATCAATAGCGGTACTGTTCGGGCTTGAACGGCCCCTGCGGCGCCACACCGATATAGTCGGCCTGGTCGTCCGACAGTTCCGTCAGCTTCACGCCAATCTTGGCCAGATGCAGCCGCGCGACCTTCTCGTCGAGGTGCTTGGGCAGGACATAGACCTTGTTCTCGTAGGATTCGCCCTTGGTCCACAACTCGATCTGCGCCAGCACCTGATTGGTGAAGCTGGCCGACATCACGAAGGACGGGTGCCCGGTCGCGTTGCCGAGGTTCAGCAGACGCCCCTCGGACAAGAGGATGATGCGATTGCCCGAAGGCATCTCGATCATGTCCACCTGGTCCTTGATGTTGGTCCATTTGTGGTTCTTCAGACCCGCCACCTGAATCTCGTTGTCGAAATGGCCGATGTTGCCGACGATGGCCATGTCCTTCATCTCGCGCATGTGGTCGAGGCGGATGACGTCCTTGTTGCCGGTCGCAGTGATGAAGACATCGGCCTTGGAGACGACATCCTCCAGCGTCACCACCTCGTAGCCGTCCATGGCGGCCTGCAGGGCACAGATCGGGTCGACCTCGGTCACCACGACGCGGGCGCCGGCGCCGCGCAGGCTCGCGGCCGAGCCCTTGCCCACGTCGCCGTACCCGCAGACCACCGCGACCTTGCCGGCCATCATGGTGTCGGTGGCGCGCCGGATGCCGTCCACCAGCGATTCCTTGCAGCCGTACTTGTTGTCGAATTTCGACTTGGTGACGCTGTCGTTCACGTTGATGGCCGGGAAGGGCAGATGCCCCTTCTCCATCATCTTGTAGAGGCGGTGGACACCGGTGGTGGTCTCCTCCGACACGCCCTTGAGCATGTGGCGCTGCTTCACGAACCAGCCCGGCGTCTCGGCCATGCGCTTGCGGATCTGGGCAAACAGCGCCTCTTCCTCCTCCGAGGTCGGGTTGGCGATGAGGTCGGTCTCTCCCTCCTCCACCCGCGCGCCGATCAGCACATAGAGCGTCGCGTCACCGCCATCGTCGAGAATCAGGTTCGCACCACCCTCCTCGAACATGAAGATCCGGTCGCAATAGTCCCAGTATTCCTCCAGCGTCTCGCCCTTGACGGCGAAGACCGGCACGCCGGCTTCGGCAATCGCCGCCGCCGCATGGTCCTGGGTCGAGAAGATGTTGCACGAGGCCCAGCGCACCTGCGCCCCCAGCGCCACCAGCGTCTCGATCAGCACGCCGGTCTGGATCGTCATGTGCAGCGAGCCCGCGATCCGCGCGCCCTTGAGCGGCTGGCTCCCGCCGAACTCCTCGCGCAACGCCATCAGCCCGGGCATCTCGGTCTCGGCGATGGCCAGTTCCTTGCGGCCATACTCGGCCAGAGACGGGTCCTTGACGATGAAATCACGCGGCATGCGCGGCGCTCCTGAGGTGAGGGACATTTGGGTGGGCAGATAGCACCGCACCGCCAAGGCGACAATGCGGCGCGGCAACCGGAGGACAGGTCCATGTATTATGGAGTCAGCAAATGGTGAAAAGGAGAGACCCATGTCCCTGCCCAAGACCATGAAGGCTGCCGTCGTCCCCGAACTCGGCAAGCCGCTCGACATCCGCGAGGTGCCGGTCCCCGACATCGGCCCCGGCCAGGTCCTGATCCGCGTGCGCGCCTCGGGCGTGTGCCACACTGACCTGCACGCGGCCGAAGGCGACTGGCCGGTCAAGCCCACGCCCCCCTTCATCCCTGGCCATGAAGGCGTGGGCGAGGTCGCGGCCCTCGGCCCCGGAGTCACCCACCTGAAGGAGGGCGACCGCGTGGGTGCGCCCTGGCTGCACACCGCCTGCGGCCGCTGCGCCCATTGCGCCGGCGGCTGGGAGACGCTGTGCGAAAGCCAGCAGAACACCGGCTATTCCGTCGATGGCGGCTATGCCGAGTATGTCCGGGCCGACGCGAATTACGTCGGCCAACTTCCCGACGGCATCGACTTCGGCCCCGCCGCCCCGGTCCTGTGCGCCGGCGTGACCGTTTACAAGGGCCTCAAGGAACTGGAGGCCAAGCCCGGCGACTGGGTGGCCATCTCGGGGATCGGCGGCCTTGGACACATGGCCGTGCAGTATGCCAAGGCCATGGGCTTCCGCGTGGTCGCCGTCGACGTGCACGACAGCAAGCTCAAGCTCGCCCGCGACCTCGGCGCCGACCTGACCTTCCATGCGGTCGAGGACGACCCGGTGGGCGAGTTGCAGCGCCTTATGGGCGGCGTGCATGGCGTGCTCGTGACCACCGTTTCGAACTCTGCCTTCGGGCAGGCGGAGGGATGCTGCGGCGGGGCGGTTTCCTGTCGCTCAACGGCCTGCCGCCGGGGGATTTCCCGCTGCCGATCTTCGAGGTCGTGCTCAAACGCATCACCATACGCGGCTCCATCGTGGGCACCCGCAACGACCTCGCCGAATCGCTTGCCTTCGCGGCCGAGGGCAAGGTGAAGGCCCATTTCGCGTGGGACGAGCTCGACAACATCAACGCCATCTTCGACCGGATGCGGCAGGGCACGATCGACGGGCGCGTGGTACTTCGGATCTGACGCCTGCCTCGGCCGCGCCGGGCCGCCGGCGTTAACGCCCGCTTCACCGGCATCGCGCAGTGTGCGTGCACCCCGATTGAACGAGGTTGCAGATGCCCGCACTGGACGCCGCCTCCGGCCTTCCCGACGTCTTTGGCCAGCCGGAGACGACCCGGCGTGGGGGCGCTGCGCCCGCGCGGGGGGTGGAGCGTCCCGAAATCCTCGACATGCCCCGCCCGCGGGCACCGCGGAGCCTGTCGGGCCGCCAGAAGGCCGCCATCTTGGTCCGGCTTCTGCTGGCCGAAGGGGTGCGGCTCCCTCTGGCCAACATGCCCGATCACCTGCAGACCGCCCTGACCGAACAGATCGGCGCGATGCGGCTGGTGGACCGCGCCACCCTCATGGCCGTGGTCGAGGAATTCGTGGCCGAGTTGGAGGCGGTGGGGCTGGCCTTTCCCGGCGGGCTTGACGGCGCGCTGGGCATGCTCGACGGCCAGCTCAGTGCGGCCGCCGCGGGTCGGCTGCGCCGGCTGATCAGCGCGGGCGGCCGCGCCGATCCGTGGGACAGCCTGTCGGCCGTCGAGATCGAGCGAATCGTGCCGGTACTGGAACGCGAAAGCCTCGAAGTGGGCGCCATCGTTCTGTCCAAGCTGGATGTGGGGCGCGCGGCGATGGTGCTCGCCCGGCTGCCGGGCGACCGGGCCCGTCGGCTGACCCACGCGATGTCGCGCACCGGCGCGGTCGACCCCGACACGGTGCGCCGGATCGGCCTTGCGCTCGCGCAGCAGTTCGAGGCAGTGATCCCCCCGGCTTTCGAGACCGCCGCGGTGGAACGGGTGGGCGCGATCCTCAACTCCTCGCCCGCCGCCACCCGCGACGAGGTGCTGACCGGACTCGACGAGACCGATCCCGCCTTCGCCCAGGAGGTGCGCCGCGCCATCTTCACCTTCGCCAAGATCCCGCAGCGCCTTGCCGCGCGGGACGTGCCGAAGGTGCTGCGGGCGGTACCGCCGGACGTTCTGCTGCGCGCACTCATCGCCGCCCCCGACGCAGGCCCGGCCGAAGCCGCGGCGGTCGAGTTCCTCTTTGCCAATGTCACGCAGCGCATGTCCGAGGGGCTCAAGAACGACATCGCCGACCACCCCCCCGTCTCGGCCAGCGCCGGCGAGGAGGCGATGTCCGAGGTCATCGCCATCATCCGTAGGCTGGAAACCAACAACGGCCTCGTCCTCCAAGCCCCGGCCGCCGACGAGGGCTGACCCCTCCCGCCATCGTAGGACACGGGCCCGTCCAGAGCCTCCCCAGCCACTGCGACAGGCGCCGCGAACATGAGGACAAACCAGCGGGCCTTCCCTCCGTGCAGCGGCAAGGTCCGCGCCGTCCAAAACCCCCTCACCCACAGTCGTGCTCTCGACCCCTGCCCCACAAAGGGTCGCTGGAAATCGGGATAGTGCGTCGCGGCTCCCGGGCCCCAAACCGCCACAGGGCCAGAGCGCCCGGCGCGGCCCTGCCGAAGGGGCGCCACACGCGCACCGGCGCCTCGCATCGACGCCAAGCGCAACGATCACCGGAACACCGTCGCGCAGGCGACCACAGGAGGTCCCGGACGAACCCTAGCCCCCAAAGCCGCGGCGACGCCGGGAGCAGGACTGCTGGGGGCCTTCACGTGGCGTAAGACGAGGCAGCACAGCAAGGACGCGGAGGTGGCCCCGCAATCCGTGGACAGCCGCCCCGGAGGCACGGTAGGCACATGGCTTGCTGCGGCGGGACACGGGCGACCTCAGACCGCGGTGCCGCGTTCCTCCAGCCGTGCGGCGACGGCCTCGGCGCGGGCGGCGAATTCCGCCAGCCGGTCGGTCACCTCACCCGGGATCACCGGCACCTCCACCCGTACCGGCTCCGGTGCCGGCGCCTGCCTCAGGGCGGCGAGCTCGGCCTCCAAGGCCGCGGCGCGGGCGTTGGCCTCGTCCAGCGCCTGCTCGGCGGCAATGGTCCGGTCGGCCAGCAGCAAGCCCGACATCAGTAGGAGCCGGCCCTCGGGGATCCGCCCGGCCTGCCCCACCACGGTCTGCGCCTCGGCGTCCAGAATTGCCGCCGCAGTCTGCAGCAGATGCTCCTCGCCGTCGCGGCAGGCGACCTCGAACCGCCGCCCGCCCACGGTTATCGTCAGCTCAGCCATGCGCCGTCTCCCGTGCCGCGTCGCCCGCGCCCTCAGCCAGGGGCAGCAGCTCCGCCATCACCTCTTCCAGCTCCGCAATCTCCAGCTGCCGCGCGGCCCGCAGCGCCTCCAACTCCGCGCGCAGCGCGGCGTTGGCGGCGTCGGCGTCGCCCGTGCCGGTCTCCTGCGCGGCGAGCAGCGAGTCATTGGCCTCCGCCAGCGCCGCGTTGGCGCCCTTGAGGCGCTGCGCCTCGAAGGCGAGCTGGTCGGTCTGTTCATGGGCCCGGGCCAGCCGGTCCGACAGCCGCGCGACCTGCGCCTCGA
>SKMM01000239.1 GCA_007121055.1 Paracoccaceae bacterium
GACGGCCAACATCCTCGGCCGTGAAGAGCTCGATCGGAGAGAAGCTGGAAGAGTATGGCATAAGGCCATGCCTTACGCCTATTCACCCGGCCAGCGCAGACGGCCCTCGGCGAATGCTTACTCAACAGACCCGCGCTATGAGCCACAAAACTCCAGCAGCGTGATCGCCCCTGACGCGTGCCCCGGTTTCATTCGGGCGTCGAAAATCTCGAGGGTGTCCGTGCAGGAGTAGGCCCCGCGCAGCGGCTGCGCGGGGCCCCAGGCTCACTCCTGGGCGTCGGAAGGGTCCATCACCGCCTCGCCCGCTTCGGCCTCCGGGGCGGCCAGCGCCGCCTCGGCTTCGGCGCGACGGGCGGCGATGACCTTCTGGTCGCGATCGGCGGCGATCTTCTTGACGCGGCTGATGGCGCCGCCGGTGCCGGCGGGGATCAGCCGGCCCACGATCACGTTCTCCTTCAGGCCCAGCAGCTTGTCGCGCTTGCCCTGCACCGAGGCCTCGGTGAGCACGCGCGTCGTCTCCTGGAAGGACGCCGCCGAGATGAAGCTGCGGGTCTGCAGCGACGCCTTGGTGATGCCCAGCAGGATCGGCTCGCCCTGGGCAGGCTTGCGCCCGTCCGCGACGGCCTTCTCGTTGACCTCGTCGAACTCGGCCTTGTCGACATGCTCGCCCTTCAGCAGCGTGGTCTCGCCGCTGTCGAGGATCTCCCACTTCTGGAGCATCTGGCGGACGATCACCTCGATGTGCTTGTCGTTGATCTTCACGCCCTGCAGGCGGTAGACGTCCTGCACCTCGTCGATGAGGTAGTTCGCCAGCGCCTCGATCCCCATGATGCGCAGGATGTCATGGGGGGCGGGGTTGCCATCCATGATGTAGTCACCGCGCTGGATGAAGTCGCCCTCCTGCACCGGGATGTGCTTGCCCTTGGGCACGAGATACTCGGCCGGGGCCATGCTCTCGTCGGCGGGTTCGATGGTGATCCGGCGCTTGTTCTTGTAGTCCTTGCCGAAGCGCACCGTGCCGTCGATCTCGGCGATAATGGCGTGGTCCTTCGGACGCCGGGCCTCGAACAGCTCGGCCACCCGCGGCAGACCGCCGGTGATGTCCTTGGTCCGCGCACCCTCGCGCGGGATCCGCGCCACCACGTCGCCGGGCCGGATTTCCGAGCCGTCCTCGATGGACAGGATCGCGTCCACCGACATCGGGTAGGTCACCGGGTTGCCCAGATCGTTGCGCACGGGCTCGCCGGTCTCGGGGTCCATGACGATGATCTCGGGCTTGAGGTCCGAGGCCCGCGGCACTGCCCGCCAGTCCGACACGATCCGCTGGGTCATGCCGGTGGTGTCGTCGGTCTCCTCCCGCACCGAGAGGCCCGAGACCAGGTCCACATATTTCGCCACCCCGCCCTTCTCGGCGATGATCGGCAGCGTGTAGGGGTCCCAGGCAAAGAGGCGCGTGCCCTTCTCGATCTGCTGGCCGTCCTGCACGAAGATCTTGGTGCCATAGGTCAGCTTGTGCGAGGTCCGCTCCACGCCGTTGGCGTCGATCACGGCAAGCTGCATGTTGCGGCCCACCACGATCTGCTCGCCGGCGGCGTTCTCGATCAGGTTGGCGCCGCGCAGCTCCACCCGGCCGGCGAAACCGGACTCCATGGAGGACGACGAGCCACCCTGCGCGATGCCGCCGATGTGGAAGGTCCGCATGGTCAGCTGGGTGCCGGGCTCGCCGATGGACTGCGCCGCAATGATGCCAACGGCCTCACCCACGTTGACCATGGTGCCGCGGGCCAGATCGCGCCCGTAGCACATGGCGCAGACGCCTTCCTCGGCCTCGCAGGTCAGCGGCGAGCGGATGCGCACGGCGGCGATCCCCTCGGCCTCGACCTCCTCCGAGCTGCGCTCGTCGATCAGCTCGTTGCGGCGCAGCATCACCTCGTCGGTGCCGGGACGGATCACGTCCTCGGCCGCGACGCGGCCCAGGATGCGCTCGGCCAGCGACGACACAACCTCACCATCGTTCACGGCGGCCTCGGCGGTGATGTAGCGCTCGGTGCCGCAGTCCTTCACCCGCACGATGCAATCCTGCGAGACGTCCACCAGGCGCCGCGTCAGGTAGCCCGAGTTGGCGGTCTTGAGCGCGGTATCGGCCAGACCCTTCCGCGCGCCGTGGGTGGAGTTGAAGTACTCCAGCACGGTCAGGCCTTCCTTGAAGTTCGAGATGATCGGCGTCTCGATGATCTCGCCCGACGGCTTGGCCATCAGACCGCGCATCCCGCCCAGCTGCTTCATCTGGGCAGGCGAGCCGCGCGCCCCGGAGTGGGACATCATGTAGACCGAGTTGGGCTCCAGCTCGCGGCCGGCGTCGTCATGGCGCACGGCCGAGATGTCCTTGAGCATTTCGGCGGCCACCGCGTCGGAGCATTTCGACCAGGCGTCCACGACCTTGTTGTACTTTTCACCTTGCGTGATCAGGCCGTCGAGGTACTGCTGCTCGAACTCCTTCACCTGCTCGCGGGTGGCGTTGACGATGCCCCACTTGCTGTCGGGGATCAGCATGTCGTCCTTGCCGAAGCTGATGCCGGCGCGGAACGCCTCGCGGAACCCGAGCCCCATGATCTGGTCGCAGAAGATGACCGACTCCTTCTGGCCGCAGTAGCGATAGACGGTGTCGATGACGTTCTGCACGTCCTTCTTGCGCAGCAGGCGGTTGACCAGCTCGAAGGGCGCCTTGGCGTTGAGCGGCAGCATGGCCCCCAGACGCACCCGGCCCGGGGTGGTCTCGTAGCGCTGATAGACCTCCTGCCCATGCTCGTCGATCTGCTTGAGCCGCGCGGTGATCCTGGCGTGCAGATGCACGTCACCGTTGGCGAGCGCGTGCTCCACCTCCTCGGGATTGGCGAAGATCATGCCCTCGCCCTTCATGCCCGCCCGCATCATCGAGGTGTAGTAGAGCCCCAGCACCATGTCCTGGCTGGGCACGATGATCGGCGCGCCGTTGGCGGGGCTGAGGACGTTGTTCGTCGACATCATCAGCACCCGCGCCTCGAGCTGCGCTTCGAGGCTGAGGGGCACATGCACGGCCATCTGGTCGCCGTCGAAGTCGGCGTTGAAGGCGGCGCAGACCAGCGGGTGAAGCTGGATCGCCTTGCCCTCGATCAGCACGGGCTCGAAGGCCTGGATGCCGAGGCGGTGCAGCGTCGGCGCCCGGTTCAGCAGCACGGGGTGTTCGCGGATCACCTCGTCGAGGATGTCCCAGACCTCGGGCCGCTCCTTCTCCACCAGCTTCTTGGCCTGCTTGACGGTGGAGCTGAGGCCCTTGGCCTCCAGCCGCGA
>SKMM01000409.1 GCA_007121055.1 Paracoccaceae bacterium
CGCCGCCCTCGCGCAGCGCCGTCACCGTTGCCGCGCCCAGGGCCGCCGCGGTGCCCGTCTGGCTGCCCCAAGCCACCAGCACATCGGCGCCGGCATCCCCCATCCGCGCCCGCGCGCCCAGCCGCCGCCGGCCCCAGGACCACAGGCCGGTGCCCACCAGACCCAGCATCCCCCCCATCGCCACCAGGTACAGCGCCCCGGACCACGCCCCCGCCCAGGTGCCCTCGTGCAGCCGGTCCAGCAGCGAGGGGTGGCCGGAGATCGTCCGGACGCCGTCGCGCGTGGCCACCAGCGTGATCGGCACCAGGCCGGCCTGCCCCTCGATCACCACCGCCGCGCGCTGGTGGGTGGTCAGCGTGGCGACATGGGTCAACCCCTCGGCCTCGGCCGCCTGCAGCGCCTGGGGCAGCGGATAGCGGCCGGCGTCGCGGTCTACCGGGCCGATGCCCCCGCCCACTCCCAACGCCAGCAGCGCCCCCGTCACCGTCACCAGCCCGATCACCGGCCCGAGGCCCCAGCCCAGCCCCATGTGCCAGCCCATCGCCGTGTTGCGCAGCCGCGGCCAGGCCAGCAGCGGGCCCGCCAGCACCACCAGCGCCAGCGCGTAGGTGGTGACCTCCACCACCCACTCCAGCCCCCAGAAGAAATGCTTGTGCATGCCCCCGATCCAGTGGAAGAACTCCGCCCCCTCGGCGCGGCGCGCCTGGCGCTGGCCGGTGTCCATGGTGAAGGCCCAGGTCTCGCGCTCGCCTGCGCGGGCGAATTCGGCGATGGCGAGGCCCGGCTCCTCGAAGCGCAGCGCCCGGGCGCGGTTGTCGCCGTCGATCCGCCCAAGCAATTCCACCGCCTCGGCCACTGGGACCGGCCGCTCCAGCGCCGGGCCGGAGGTGACCTGCTGCACCACCGGCTGCAGCGCCAGGATGCCGCCGGTGACGGTCAGGAACAGGATCAACGGCAGCAGCACCAGCGTCAGCCAGCGGTGCAGCCAGATCAGCGCGGTCCGCGCCATGGAGCCCTCCATGCGCCATCGCAGGCGGGGCGCCTGCGATGGCGAGTCCGCCGCAGTGCGGCGCGGAGGTCAAGTCCTGCGGGGAGGTCCTATTGGGTGGGCATCAGGAAGACCTCGTTGACGGTGCAGCGGGGTTCGGCCGTGAGGGCGAAGAGGACGGCGCGGGCCACGTCCTCGGCCTGCAGCTTGTCGGGCTTGGGGGTGTCGAAGAAGGGGGTGTCGACCATGCCCGGCGCGATGACGGTGCAGCGGCCGCCGAACTCCTTCATTTCCTCCGACAGGTTGCCGCCATAACCGTGGACGAACCATTTCGAGGCGCCGTAGACCGAGCCTGAGATGTGCCGCCGCCCCGCCGCCGAACCGGTCAGCAGCAGGTGCCCGCGCCGGGCCTTCAGGTGCGGCATGGCGGCCTTGGTGGTCCACAGCACGCCCAGCACGTTGAGGCGGATCATCCGCTCCCATTCCTCGGGGTCTCCCACCTCGGTGCCCGCGGCCGAGAGGCCGGTGCCGGCGTTGGCGAAGGCCGCGTCGAGGCCGCCGGTGCGCTTCACGAACTCGGCGATGGCCGCGGATTGGGCGTCGAAATCGCCCGCGTCGCCGGGCAGGGCGATGGCCGCCTCGCCCAGTTCAGCCACCAGCGCCTGCAGCTTGTCGGCCGAACGGGCGAACAGCCCCACGCGCCAGCCTTCGGCGACCGCCGCGCGGGCGGTGGCCGCGCCGATTCCGCTGGAGGCGCCGGTGATGAAGAGGGTCTTGCTGGCCATGTCGGTCTCCCATGCGTTGCCGTCGAGCCGGCCACATAGCCGGATCCCGCGCCCCGTGAACCCCGCCCGCCCGGCCGGGGTTCCCCGGCGGGACGGACGACGCCGGGCGGGTCGGCCCCACGTTGGAGCGCGGAGCCGTGGCTCGGAGGACTGCGCACGACCGCGCCGCCGGGATCCGGGGATGCCAGTCGGGGAGCGGGTGGACGAGAGAGCCGATTGGGAGACCGGGTGGCCGCGGCCCCCCGGACCGGCGGCGCAGCGATCAGGCGTCGTGACGGCGGCCGAGATAGGCGTCGAGGACGCGGTCGTCGCGGGCAAGATCGGCCGAGGGGCCGGAGAAGCGGATACGGCCGTTCTCCATCACATAGGTCCGCTGGGTGACGGCCAGGGCGTAGCTCGCCATCTGCTCCACCAGCAGGATCGACAGCCCGCCCGCGTTGAGCTTGGCCAGGATCGGGAACAGCAGATCCAGGATCTTGGGCGCGAGGCCCAGCGACAGCTCGTCCACCACCAGAAGCTTGGGCCGCGACAGAAGCCCGCGCGCCACGGCGAGCATCTGCTGCTCGCCCCCCGACAGCGATCCGCCGAGCTGATCCAGCCGTTCGCGCAGGCGGGGGAAGAGCTCCAGCACCTCCTCCAGATCGTCGACCACGTCGGGGTCGCGGCGGGCAAGCCGCGTGTAGGCGCCCAGCATCAGGTTCTCGCGCACGGTCTGGTCGCCGAAGATCATCCGGCCCTCGGGCACCATGGCCAGGCCCATGGCGACCATCTCGTGGCTCTTGCGGCCGGCGACCTCGGTGCCGTCGAAGTGGATCGAGCCGCCCACCGGCGCCAGCACGCCGGCCACCGCGCGCATGGTCGAGCTCTTGCCCGCGCCGTTGGAGCCGATGATGCCGACGAACTCGCCGCGCCCGACCTCCAGGTCGACACCGTCCACGGCGGTGATCGGGCCATAGGCCACGCGCAGGCCCGAGACCTGCAGGATCGGCGCGCTCATTCCGCGGCCCCCCGGTTGGCGGCGGAGGCGCTGACGTCCACGGTGCCGCCGGCGGCTTCGGCGCGGGCTTCGGCGCCGGGGGCGGCATGGCCGAAATAGGCTTCGATGACGCGGGGGTCGTCCTGGATCTGCCGGGGCGTGCCGGCGGCGATGACCTTACCGTAATCCAGCACGGTGACGTGGTCCGAGACGGCCATGATCATGTCCACATGGTGCTCCACCAGAAGGATGGTCAGGCCCTTTTCGGCCAGCAGCGAGATCAGCCGGATCAGGTCCTCGATCTCGCCATGGGTCAGGCCCGCGGCGGGTTCGTCCAGCAGCAGGATGCGCGGCTGCAGTGCCAGCGCCCGGGCGATCTCGAGCCGCCGCTGGTGGCCGAAGGGCAGCGCGCCCGCGCGTTCGTCGGCGAAATCCGTCAGGCCCACGAAGTCCAGAAGCGCCAGCGCCTGGCGGCGCATCTTCGCCTCCTCCCAGCGCGCGGCGGGCACGCGCACCAGCGTGCGCAGAAGCCCCGACTGGTAGCGGGAGTGGAAGCCCACCATGACGTTGTCGAGCACCGTCATGGCGCCGAACAGCTCGGTGTTCTGGAAGGTGCGGGCGACGCCGGCGGCGGCCATGGCGGCGCTGTCGGTGCCGGCCACGTCCTGGTCCATCAGCAGGATGCGCCCCTCGGCGGGCTTGTAGAAGCCCGAGATCATGTTGATGACGCTGGACTTGCCCGCGCCGTTGGGCCCGATCAGGGCATGCACCGTGCCGGGCCGGGCGGCGAGGTCGACATTGTCCACCGCCGTCAGGCCGCCGAAGCGCAGGGTCAGCCCCTCGAGTTTCAGCACCGCGTCGGGCCGTCCCTCGATCGGGCGGATCACGGCCTCGAGCTCGGGCGTCCAGTGCGGCCAGTCGCTGGTCTCGCGCATGCGCGGACGGGCGCCGCGGCGGGCCAGCAGATCCTGCAGCGAGCCGACGATCCCCCGCGGCATGGCGAACAGGACAATGAGCAGCATCAGGCCGAAGGCGAAGGTCTGCCATTCCTCAAAGGCCTGCAGCAGCACGGTGGCCCAGAACACCGTCACCGCGCCCACCAGCGGGCCCAGCAGCGTGCCGGCGCCGCCGAGGATGGTCATCAGCAGGAACTGGATCGACTGGTTGAACTGGAAGGATTCGTAATTCACGAACAGCGAGAGATAGGTGAAGAGCCCCCCCGCCAGCCCGGCAAAGCCCGCCGAGATGACAAAGGCCAGCGTGCGGGTGCGGATCACGCTGACTCCCAGCGCGCGCGAGGCGTTCTCGCTTTGCGAGGTGGCGCGCATGGCCCGGCCATAGCGCGAAAACAGCAGCGTGTACTGCAGCGCGAAGGCCAGCGCGAGGAAGAACAGCACGACGTAGTAGTAGATGAAGCCGTCGCGCTGCGCCGGGCTCAGGCGCATGCCGAACAGCTCGCCCCGCGGGATGCCGGGGATGCCCGAAGCGCCGCCGGTGAAGCTGACCCACTCGCGCAGGATGTTCACGAACACCAGCCCGAAGGCGATGGTGATGACCGCCAGGAACACGCCGCGCACCCGCACCGACGGATAGGCGAGGATTGCACCCAGCACCGCCGTGCCCAGCACCGCCGCGATCAGCCCCGGCACGAAGCCGAGCCCCGCGTTCACCGCCAGCAACGCCGCCACATGCGCCCCGAAGCCATAGAGCGCGGCATGGCCGAGCGAGACGAGCCCCGCCGCGCCCACCAGGATGTTGAGCCCGATCACCACGATGGCGATGATCATCACCCGCAATACGATGCGCAGCTCGAAAGACGTCGGGAAGCGGCTGTCGAACACCGTGCCCCACCAGGGCAGGAACGCGAGCGCCCCCACCCCGAGGATCAGCGTCAGTGCGACGGTCATGCGGGGCGAGACGTTCATACCTTGGACACCTCCTTGCGGCCGAAGATGCCCTGCGGGAATGCCAGCAGCACCAGGATCATCAGGGTGAAGCCGAAGGCGTCGCGCGCGGAGGTCGAAAGATACCCCTCGATGAAGCGCTCGGCCACGCCGAAGGCGATCGCCACCGCCACCACGCCGGCGGGGTTGGTGATGCCCGAAATGATGGCGATCATGAAGGATTTCAGGCCGATCAGCAGGCCCATGGTGGTGGTGGCCTGGATCACCGGGGCGATCAGCAGCCCCGCCAGCGCCCCCAGGCCCCCCGCGGCGGCGAAGACGAACATGGTGATGCGGTCGGCGTCGATGCCCATCAGCCCGGCTGCCACGCGGTTGGTGGCCACCGCCCGGATCGCCTGGCCGGTGCGGGTGTAGCGCTGGAAGACATAGAGCGCGAGCATGGCCAGTACCGCCACCGCGGGCAGCAGCAGCTCCTGCGGGAACACGCCGGCGCCGGCGACGAAGATCGGCTCGGCCGCCAGCGGCGAGGGCAGCGGGCGCGGCAGCGGGCCGTAGGTGGCGGTGGCGAAGCTCTCGATCATCACGCCGATGGCGATGGTCGTGAGCATCCAGCCGATGGCGTTGGCCTCCTTGTTGAAGGGCCGCACCAGGAAGCGCTCGATGGCGGCCGCGGCGACCATGGCGATCACCAGCGCCAGGGGGGCTGCCGCCCAGAGCGGCAGGCCCGCGGCAAACATCGCCACCGTCAGCACGCCGCCCAGCATGAAGATGTCGCCATGGGTGAAGTTGGCCGCGCGCGCCACGCTCCACATCATCGAAAAGCCGAGCGCCACCAGCGCATAGACCCCGCCGATGGACAGCCCGGACAGGAGGAACTGCATGTTGTTGCCCATGGCGGCGGCCTTTCTGCTGGGACGGAGGACCCCGGGCGCGACGGGCGCCCGGGGTCGGGTTACGGATCAGTTGGAGGCGTCGCCGAAGGGCGTCTGCTCGATCGGCAGCAGGATGCCCTCGTGGAAGGCCAGCAGCCGGTAGGCGTCGGGGGTGATGGCGTCGTGGCGCTCCATCGTGCGCTCGAAGGCGGGGTCGAAATTGGCCACGATCCCCTCGTGGCTGACCTCGAACAGCGCCTCGCGCAGCTTCTCGCGGTCGAATTCGCCCGCGATCTCCAGCGCCGCGGCGATGATGTGGATGGCGTCATAGGCGTTGGCCGTGCCCGAGGGCAGCAGCAGGTCCTGGGGGCCCGCCAGCCCGAAACGCTCCACCATTGCGTCCAGGACGGCCTGCGCCCGCGGCTCAAGCTCGCCCCACCACGAGAAGGTGCCGGCCACCAGCACGCCATCGGCCAGCGCGCCCGCAGTGTTGCCCAGCTGCCCGCCGATGCCCCAGGCCGAGACGATCTCGGGGCGGAAGCCGATGCGCTGCATCGACCGCAGCACGCCGTCGGCCTCGCGGTCGACGCCGTAGAACACGATCGCCTCCACGCCCGCATCGCGCATCCGGCTGAGCTGCGCGGTCATGTCGGTGTCGCCGATGTTGAAGGTCTCGGAGGCGACCAGCTCCATGCCCTGTTCGGCCATGGCGGCCTCGACATCGGGCACCGCGCCCTGGCCCCAGCCGGTGGCCTCGTACAGAAGTCCGATGCGGCCTTCGGGCGCGCGCGCCATCGCATGCTCCACCAGGAACGGCGCCACCCAGCGGTCCTTCATGGAGACGCGGAACATCCAGTTGTTCTCGCCGGTCTCGTGCTCGATCACCCGCGTACCGGCCGAGATCACGCCCATCCAGGGCAGCCCCATCTCGTCCAGCGGCTCGCGCAGGGCGATGGCGTTGGGGGTGCGGAAGCCGCCGATCATGATGACGCAGTTGTCCTGCTCGCCGATGCGGAAGGCGTTGTCGACGGCGCGGGCGGGTTCGCCCTGGTCGTCATAGGCGCGCAGCGTGACCTGCTGGCCCAGGATGCCGCCGGCCTCGTTGATCTCGTCGAGCGCGACCTCCACGGCATAGCGGATCTGCAGCCCGGTGTGGGCGAGCGCCCCGGTCAGCTCCCACGAGGCGCCGATGCAGGGTTCGGCCGACTGGGCCTGCGCGGGGGCGGTGGCGGCGGTGGCGAGGGCGGCGCCGAGCATCAGCGCGCCGAGGCCGCGGGGACGGAGGGTCTGGATCATCTGTCATCTCCCTGTGGGGTGGGGGTGGAGCCGGCTTGGGGCCGGTCTGGTCTGCCGATGGGTCCTGCCAATGCGCCGCCGCGGGGACCGCCGCGGGTTGGATGCCATCCTCAGCCGAGGCCGCGGGGGCGATGCAACCGGGCGGGGCGGCGGGCCGGGGAAGATCGCGCCGGCCGCTGGTGGAATTGCGACATTTTTATGCGCAATGATCGAGGGGCGCGCATTTTCGCGTCAGGAGTGGACCGATCGGCCCCGATCCGCCCTCCGGCCCGTCCACGGCTTGACGCCGCGCAGGGCCCGTCCGAAGCCTGCGCGGCACCAAAAGGGAGAGAGGGACATGGCAAAAGAGATCCTGTGCGGCTTCAGCATCCATTGCGACGCGGTGGCGGGCTGGCTCGGCTCCTACGGCGGCGAGGACAGCCCCTGCGACATCTCCCGCGGGGTATTCGCGGGCGAGGTGGGGATGATGCGCATCCTCAAGATGTTCGACCGTTTCGGCCTCCGGCAGAGCTTCTTCATCCCCGGCCACACCATCGAGAGTTTTCCGGAGGCCTGCGCCGCGGTGGCCGAGGCCGGCCACGAGATCGGGCTGCACGGCTACAGCCACGAGAACCCGCTCGCGCTGAGCTACGAGCAGGAGGCTGCGATCTTCGAGAAGTCCATCGGGCTGATCGAGAAGCTGACGGGCAGCCGCCCCACCGGCTATGTCGCGCCCTGGTGGGAGGTGTCGGAGAACAGCGTCAGGATCCTGATCGACAACGGCATCAAGTACGACCACAGCCTGATGCACCGCGACCATGAATGCTATTACGTGCGCGTCGGCGACGGCTGGACCAAGATCGACTACAACCAGCCGGCGGAGAGCTGGATGAAACCCTTCACCCGTGGCAAGCCCACGCCGCTGGTGGAAATCCCGGCGAGCTGGTACCTTGACGACCTGCCGCCGATGATGTTCGTCAAGGCCTTCCCCAACAGCCACGGCTACGTCAATCCGCGCGACATGGAGGCGATGTGGCGCGACACCTTCGACTACGTCTACCGCGAATACGACCATGCCGTGATCCCGATGACGATCCACCCCGACGTCTCGGGCCGGCCGCATGTGCTGATGATGCTGGAGCGGCTGATCGCCTACATGGCCTCGCAGCCCGGCGTGCGCTTCGTGACCATGGACGAGATGGCCGACGACTTCATCGCCCGCACCCCCTTCCCGGGCTGACAGGCGCCGGATTTCGCGGCAGGCGGCGCCAAGGCCGCCCAATGTTTGGGCAGCCTGCCGCCTGCGCCCGCCCCGCGTCCGGGGGCGGCGTTGAAGCCCGGGCGGGGACGGGACGACCAAGGCGCCAAAGCAGACAGCGAGGGGGCAGCGATGTATTACGTGGGCGTGGATGTGGGCGGGACCTTCACCGATCTGGTCCTGTTCGATGCCGACACGGGCGCGGTGAACATCCACAAGGTGCCCACCACCCCCGACAACCCCGCCCGCGGGGTGCTGGCGGGCATCGACGCGCTGTGCGCCCGCTTCGACGCCCCGCGCGAGGCGGTGCGCGGCGTGCGCCACGGCACCACCACCGCCACCAACGCGATCCTCGAACATGACGGCGCCACCGTGGGCATGCTCACCAACGAGGGCTACCGCGACATCGTCCATATCGGCCGCCACCAGCGCCCGCAGCATTTCTCGATCCGGCAGGAGATCCCCTGGCAGGACCGGGCGCTGGCCAAGCGCCGGCACCGCAAGACCGTGCCCCACCGCCTCGTGCCGCCCACCGGCGAGGTGCTGGAGCCGCTCGACGAGGACGCCGTGCGCCGCGTGGCCGCCGAGCTGGCCGAGGCCGGGGTGGAGGCGGTGGCGGTGTGCTTCCTGTTCTCCTATCTCGCCCCCGAACACGAGGCCCGCGCCGCCGAGATCCTGCGCGAGGCGATGCCCGATGCCTTCGTGACCACCTCGGCCAGCGTCTCACCCCAGTTCCGCGAGTTCGAGCGGTTCACCACCACCCTGATCAACGGCTTCGTGGGCCCCAAGGTGCGCCGCTACGTCACCGAGCTGGAGGGGCGGCTGCACGGCACGGGCTATGGGGCGGACCTGCACATCATGGCCTCCAACGGCGGGGTCGCCACGGCGGCGATGGTGTCGGACAAGCCGATCCTGACGCTCCTGTCCGGCCCCGCCGCGGGCGTGCTGGGCGGGGCGTGGAGCGGGGCACTGTCGGGGCGGCGGTCGCTCATCACCTTCGACGTGGGCGGCACCTCGGCCGATATCGGCATCGTGGCCGACGGCCGGTTCGGCGAGGCGAGCCCCCGCGACACCTGGATCGCGGGCTTTCCGGTGATGGCGCCCATGATCGACATCCACACCATCGGCGCGGGCGGCGGCTCCATCGCGCATCTGGACGCGGGCGGCGCGTTCCGGGTCGGGCCGCGGTCGGCCGGCGCGCGGCCGGGGCCGGCCTGTTACGGCCATGGCGGGGTCGAGCCCACGGTGACCGACGCCAACCTCGTGCTGGGCCGGCTCGACCCCGGCAATTTCCTGGGCGGCGAGATGGCGCTGGATGCGCCCGCCGCCGAGGCCGCGGTGGACCGGCTGGCCGAGGCGCTGGGGATGGACCCGCTGGAGGCCGCCGAGGGCATCGTCACCATCGTCAACGCAAACATGGCCAACGCGATCCGGTCGCGCACCGTGCAGCGCGGGCTCGACCCGCGGGATTTCGCACTGATGGCGTTCGGCGGCGGCGGGCCGATGCACGCGGCCGACGTGGCCGCCATGCTGGGCGTGCCCGAGGTGGTCGTGCCCGCCCATCCCGGCATCACCTCGGCCATGGGGCTGCTGACCACCGACCTGCGCTACGACACCATCCGCACCGCCTTCCAGGTCGAGGGCGCGGTGGACCACGCTTTCGTAACCCGCAGCCTGTCGGAGATGACCGCGGCGCTGACCGAGCTGTTCGTCAAGGACGGGCTCGACCCCGCCGATATCCGCTTCGAGCGCGCCGCCGACATCCGCTATGTCGGCCAGGGCTACGAGCTGCGGGTGGACCTGCCCGACGGGCCCTTCGACGCCGCGGCGGAAGAGGCGCTTCTGGCCGCCTTCGAGGACCGCCACCGCCGCGAGTACGGCCATGTCTTCCCCGGCGCTCCGCGCGAGATCGTCAACCTGCGGCTGGTGGGCGTGGGCGCCGTGCGCCGGATCGCCGCCCCGCCCCCCCTGCAGGGCGGCTCGCGCGAGGCGGCGCTGGTGCGCACGGGGGACTGCAGCTTCCGGGTCGACCGTGACCTGAAACGCTTCCCCACCGCCTTCTACCGCCGCGACCGGCTGCCCATCGACGAGCGTATCGAGGGGCCCGCGGTGATCCTGCAGCAGGACAGCACCACCCTGGTGCGCCCCGGCGACAGCTTCGTGGCCGATGCCGCGGGCAACCTGCTGATCCGCATCGCCCTGTCCTGACAGACCCCGGCCCGATGCCCCAGACGGAGACCCGCGCATGACCGACAGCCCCGCCATCGACCCCGTCACCTCGGCCGTGATCCAGGGTGCGCTGCAGACCATCGCCATCGAGATGGGCTACAAGCTGATGCGCATGTCCTATTCCTCGATCATCCGGGAATCCGAGGATTTCGGCGCCGCCCTCACCGACGCCGAGGGCAACCAGATCGCCGAATCGCTGCAGTCCACGCCGCTGCAGTCCGGCCCGATCCCCGGCTATGTCCGCAACGTCATCGAGGTGATGCGCAAGCGCGGCGACGTGTTCCGCCCCGGCGACGTGATCATGCACAACGACCCCTATGGCGGCGCCAGCCACGGCCCCGACATCGCGCTGATCGTACCGGTGTTCCATGACGACACGCTCGTGGGCTTTGCCGCCACCACCGCGCACCACCTCGATGTGGGCGCGCTCAGCCCCGGCAGCTGCGGCATCGTGGATGCGCTCGACGTCTATGCCGAGGGGCTGCAGTTCAAGGCGATCAAGGTCTGGGACGCCGGGCGCCGGGTGGACGCGATCTGGCAGATCCTGACCGACAATGTCCGCGCCCCGGCCATGGTGGTGGGCGACATGGAGGCCCAGGTCGCCGCCGGCCGCATCGGCGCCGAGCGATTCGCCGAGCTGATCGCCCGCTTCGGCGCCGACAGCGTGCGCGCGGCCAGCCAGGACATGATGGAGCATTCCGAGCGCATGATGCGCCAGGCCATCGCCGCGCTGCCCGACGGCACCTATTCGGCGACCACCCACATCGACGGCTATCTCGACGACCCCGACCCGGCGCGGCGCGACCTGCCCATCACCGTCACCATCACCGTGGCGGGCGACGAGATGACGGTGGACCTGACCGGGACCGCCGACCAGGTGCCCGACCGGCCCATCAACATGCCCTTCGTGGGCACGGTGGACATCGCGATCTGGCTGACGGTGCGTTCGGTCCTGCTCGACAGCGACGTGCACGGCTACATCCCGCAGAACTCGGGGCTGACGCGGCCCATTCACATCGTGGCCCCGCGCGGGTGCCTCGCGAACCCGATCTTTCCCGCCCCGGTCATTGCCCGCTTCACCCCCGGCAACCAGCTGGCCGATACGGTGATGAAGGCGCTGGCGCAGGCCGCGCCCGAGCAGGTTTCGGCCGGGATCGGCAACCTCAAGGTCATCGCCTTCTCGGGGCTCAAGGGGGAAACCCACTGGGTGCATATGGAGATCTTCGAGGGCTCCTATGGCGGGCGGTACGGGCGCGACGGGATGGATGCGGTGGACACGCTCTATGCCAACACCCGCAACAACCCCATCGAGGACATCGAGAGCCACCTGCCCATGCGCGTGACCCGCTACGAGCTGCGCGAGGGCACCGCCGGGCCGGGCCGCTGGCGCGGCGGCTTCGGCGCGATCCGGGCATTCCAGTTCCTCGAACCGGGCGGGTTCTCGGTGGAGGGGGAAGGCCATGGCCACGCCCCCTGGCCCTTCCAGGGCGGGGGCCCGGGCACGCCCGCGGGCCTCGACCTCGCCCATCCCGAACGCCCCACCGATGCGCTGCCCTCCAAGGTGCCGTACCACCCGACCCGGGTGGGCGACACCTTCATCGCCTATGGCGCCTCGGGTGGCGGCTATGGCCCGGCGCTGGAGCGCGACCCCGAGCGGGTCTTGGCCGACGTTCTGGACGATCTGCTGACGCCCGAGCAGGCCGCGCAGGACTATGGCGTGGTGATCCGCGCGGGCGCGGTGGACGCCGACGCCACCCGCGCGCTTCGGGCCGAGATGACCGGGGTGCCCGCCTGATGGCCCGCAAACGCACCGTCGCCGCCGCGCAGCTCGGCCCCATCGC
>SKMM01000224.1 GCA_007121055.1 Paracoccaceae bacterium
ACCCGCCCCCGCCCGCCGCCCCGGGCGCGCGCAGGCCCCTCGGCGCGGGGGATGTCGGTTTCACCGCCCCGATGGCCGCTATCCGCCGCCGGGGGGGCGCCGGGCGTGGCTAGGACGGGCCTGCGCAGGCACGAGGAGACCAGGCATGAACGAGACGACCCTGTCGCGGCGTGCGGCTCGTGGTGGCGGCGGCGCCGCACGTCGCGCTGCGCGCAGTGCTGTGGTGCGGGACGTGGCCCCGGTAATCCGGCGCAACATCCCCGATTGCGCCGTGCTGAGCGACGAGGGGCTCGCGATCATCGAGGCCAATGCCGAGACGGTGCTGGAGGAGATCGGGGTCAGTTTCGTCGACAATCCCGGGGCGCTGGTGCGTTGGCGCGAGGCGGGGGCCGACGTGCGCGGCGAGCGGGTGCATATCCCGCGCGGGCTGGCCCGCAGCCTGTGCGCCACCGCACCGAGCAGCTTCGTGCAGGAAGCCCGCGCGCCGGAACGGTCGGTTGAGATCGGCGGGCGCAACCTGGTGCTGGCGCCGGTCTACGGCCCGCCCTTCGTGCGCGATGTCGAGGGCGGGCGGCGCTACGCCACCATGGAGGATTTCCGGAATTTCGTGAAGCTCGGGCAGATGTCGCGCTGGCTGCACCACTCGGGCGGCACGCTGTGCGAGCCCACGGACGTGCCGGTGAACAAGCGCCACCTCGACATGCTGCTGGCGCACATGACCCTGTCGGACAAGCCCTTCATGGGGGCGGTGACGGACCCCGCGCGCGCGGCCGATTCGGTTGCCATGGCGGAGATCCTGTTCGGCGGTCTGGACGGGCGTTGCGTGATGACATCGCTCGTGAACATCAACTCGCCGCTGACCTTCGATGCGGTGATGATGGGCGCGCTGGAGGTCTATGCCGCGGCCGGGCAGGCCTGCATCCTGTCGCCCTTCATCGTGGGCGGGGCCATGGCGCCGGTGACGGTGGCCGGAACCCTGACGCAGGTGCTGGCCGAGGTGATGGCGGGCGTCGCCTATTCCCAGCTGATCCGGCCCGGAGCACCGGTGATCTTCGGGGCCTTCGTCACCTCCATCGACATGAATTCCGGCGCGCCCACCTTCGGCACGCCGGAGGCTGCGCTGATCACGCTGGGGGCGGGGCAGCTGGCGCGGCGTATGGGCCTGCCGTACCGGTCTGGGGGGGCGTTCTGCGGCTCCAAGCTGCCGGATGCGCAGGCGGGCTACGAGAGCGCCAATTCGCTGAACGTCGCGCTGCTGGCGGGGGTGAACTTCATGCTCCATGCCGCGGGCTGGCTGGAGGGCGGACTCGTTGCCTCCTACGAGAAGTTCGTGATGGACGCCGACCAGTTGGGGGCGCTGCATCATATGGCGGCAGGGATCGATCTGTCGGCCGAGGGGCAGGCGATGGACGCGCTGCGCGAGGTCGGGCCTGGCGGGCACTTCCTGGGCTGTGCGCACACCCAGGCGCATTTCCAGGGGGCGTTCTGGCGCTCGCAGCTCCTCGACTACAAGCCCTTCGAGACCTGGGACGAGGAAGGCGGCCGCGACACCCAGGCCCTGGCAGGGGCTCGGGTGGCGCGGCAGCTCGCCGAGTATCAGGCCCCGGCCATCGACCAGGGCATCCGCGAGGCGCTGGAGGATTTCGTCTCGAGGCGGAAGTCCGAAATGGCCGACGCCTTCGGCTGATCGGGTCGGGCGGGGCGGGCCAGCGGCACGATGCGGGCCGCGGCGTCCGGGGCGGCGATGGGCTTGTGGTCGGCCGGCAACAGCCGGGCTTCGGCCATCAGCGCGATCAGAAGTTCGACGTGACGCGCGACGCTGTAGGTGGCATCGCCATCGCGGCGGAGCCGGTCGGCCTCGGCCTCGCGGCGCAGCAGCAGCGCCACGATCTGGCGCGGGGCATGGGCGCCGGCCGCCGCGAACATGCGCCGCAGCCGCGGCGTGCGGCGATAATCGGCCAGTCCGAAACGCGCGGCGCGAATCAGCAGTCGCGGGCGGTGCAGCCCCGAAAGCGGGGTGTCGGTGTCGGTCATAGGTATCCCTCAGGTTGCAGCAAGAACAGCATTACTCAACCCTTGAGGGTGTTGCGCCGAGGTCGCAGGGAGCGCACGGTGGTTTCAGGACAGTTTAGGATATGGATACAATTATAGGGAGCTGCGACGATTTTAACGATCCGGTAACCAATCTTGCGCCAGTTGTTGAACACTTGCATGCCATTGAAGGTGAGGGCGGGGGACAGGACATGACGGCGGACATCCGCAGGCTTGGACAGTTTCCCGGCTGGGTACCGGCCGCCGCCGGGCTCTACCTTCTGCACACCGAGGGGGGGGTTCCCCTGCGCACGCTGGCGCGTTGCGTGGGTCGCCACCCCTCGACGGTGATGCGGCAGGTGCGCCGGTTCGAAAGTCGTCGCGACGACCCGCTCGTCGACGAGGCGCTGGCCCGGCTGGGCCAGGTGCACCGGGCCGATCCCGCGCTCAGGGACGGTGCGTCGGCGGCGGGGCCCGCTGCCCTGAAGCCACACGAGGACGACCGCGACATGATGGCACGCCTGCGCCCGCTCACCGACGAAGACCGCATCGCCCGCGAGGCGTTGCGCATCCTGCGCCGCCTCAACGAGCCCAACACGATCCTCGCGGTCGCGCCCGACATGTCGCGCGCGGTGGTTCTGAAGGAGGCGCCGGGCGGTGCCACCGCCCGCATCGCCGTGGTGGATCGCGACATCGCCCAGGTCTTTGCGCTGAAGGAATGGATCGCCTGCCGGCGCACCGGCAAGGTGGCGACCTATGTGCTGACCCAGACCGGGCGCGCGGCGCTCAAGCGCATGCTGGCCGCGCAGGCCGACCATGCGGGGCTGGCCGAGGCGCCGGCGGCCTTCGCCGCGCAGCACCGCGAGATGGAGGAGCGCAGCCTCGCCCGGGCAGATGGCGATGACGAGCGGGTGCGGGTAAACATCGCCGAAAGCCCCGTGGCGATGCTGATGCGCCGCAAGGGCGCGGACGGCAAGCCCTTCCTGTCGGCCGAACTGGTGGCCGCGGCCGAGCGACTGCGCGAGGATTTCGAACTCGCGCAGATGGGTCCCCGGGTGGCGCAGAACTGGGATCGTTTCCTGACCGGAAACGATCGCGGAAACTTCGGCGGGCACGGTCCGGCCGAGGGGCCGCGGGGTGCGCGCGAGCGCGTGGCGGCCGCGCTGCGCGACCTCGGGCCGGGCCTCGGCGACGTGGCGCTGCGCTGCTGCTGCTTCCTGGAGGGGCTGGAGGCCACCGAGCGGCGCATGGGCTGGTCGGCGCGGTCGGGCAAGATCGTGCTGCGCAT
>SKMM01000072.1 GCA_007121055.1 Paracoccaceae bacterium
GGGCGGACATCTTGAGTTCATGATGGAGTTACGGTCGGATCGGCTTCCTGCGCATGAAATACATTACCTTTCAAAAACTTAGGTAAGAGAACGTTGTATCCCGGTCCCGTCCCCTCCGCCATTTTTTCCACCTAAGTCGTTGATATTTCTGGATCGACGGCAGGCCCTTCCCCCAATTCTTCCCCCTTGCGATGGCGGATGTCCCCGGAATTGTCGGGAACACAGGCCATGCGGAAAGCCCCTGCCACAAGGTTTTTCCGCAGCCCCGCCGCACCGTGCTTAACGGAAGAGATGGCGCTGGATTTCGACGAAGGCCTGCCTGATGTCTGGCATGGGGCCGAGCGCGGCCTTCGCATCGCCCGTGCCGCCATAGCGGATGCGGAGGAAGTCCCCGATCTTGCGCACGGACAACTCCTCGACGCCGCGGACCTCGTAGGCTTGCAGCACATAGTCGAGGAACTGGCGCATCTCTGCCTCGTAGCCCCTGAGACCGGTTGACCGGGCCGCATCGGCCCGCTGTTTGCGTGCCAGCGGGGCGAGCGTGAACCGGACATAGGCCAGGACGTCGAATATGTCGCTGTTGGGGGCGTCGAACAGGCGGCGCAGGTCGTCCATGCGGTCGCCGCCATAGCTCAGCTCGGCCAGGCGCTGGAGGAACCCTTCGCGGCGCTCTGGATCGCTCCAGATCGCGCGCAACTCGTCTTCGGAGGCGACCAGTGCGCCCAGATCGCCGAACAGCTGGGCCATGAACTCCTGGGCGGTGATGGGACGGCCGTCGTGGGACCAGTAGGTGGTGGCGGCGATGTAGCGGATCGTGCGTTCCTTGCCGTCTGCGACTGGCCGCAGTTCCGTTAGGAGCCGGCCGATCCCGAGCCGCCGATCCAGCGCGGGTTTAACCCCAAGGTCGAGCGGACTCGGGCGAATGCCGAAGGGCTGATCGCGGTGGATTTCGAGATCGAGGACCCGAATGGCGCCCGTGCTGCCCGGCTGGCCTTCGACCAACTGGCGGACCCTTCGCCCGCGGTGCGCTTCCGCCCCGGCGCCGCCCGTGGAGTGTTGTTCCATGGGCTGGCAGAGGGCGTCAAAGAAATCAGCACGCCGATCGGGAAAGATCCCTCGAAAACCGAAACCTTCGCCAACCACGGCGGCTGGCAGGTGGTGATCCACGGCACCCACCTGTCGGGCACCGTGCTTCACCACGAGGGCAACGGGCCAGACGGCTGGCAATGGGGCAAGCTGCCTCGCCTCGATGGCGCGTCAGCTGGGGCAGATCGTCCTGCGGTGGCAGGCGGGCTCGGACTTGCTTATGCCGCCCAACGAACTGCTGGGATCCGTATCGGGAATCCATCACGGTCCGAGGTCCGCAGGAATGCCCGCCCACAGGAGGTCGCCCGTGGTGCGCTGCCTGTCACGATCACGCCACCGTGCAATTTTGCGGTTGTTGCCGCGGCGGGTCGGTTGCAGCGTAAAGGTGCGCGCTGCGAGGGATGAGCGGGACATGCAGACCAATCGACGCCTGTTCGGGCTCGGGATTGTAGCCCTTGGTCTGGCGGCCTGTGCGCCGTCCGGGCCGGGACGGATGGGGGGGCGCACGCCGGCGGGTCTGCCGGACGATCTGCGCCCCGCGCCGAACGCGTCCTATGACGCGTGGCTGGCGGCGTTCCGGGGGCGGGCTGCGGGGCAGGGGATCTCGCAATCCACGCTGACGGCGGCCTTCCGGAGCACCGGATACCTGCCCGGCGTGGTCACACGGGACCGCAGCCAGACCGAATTTACCCGCACGCTCGAGGACTACCTGGCGATCACCGTCTCCGAGGAACGGGTCCGGCGGGGGCGCGCGGCGCTGGCCCAGCACCGCCGGACGCTTGCCGCCATCGAGGACCGTTTCGGCGTCGAGCCCGAGATCGTCACGGCGATCTGGGGGATCGAGAGCTTCTACGGGGACCGGCGGGGGGAGATCCCGGTGATCTCGGCGACCTCGACACTGGCCTTCGACGGCCGGCGCGGGCGGTTCTTCGAGCAGCAGCTGGTGGCCGCTCTGCGGATCCTGCAGAACGGCGACGTGACGCCTGCGCGCATGGTCGGCAGCTGGGCCGGCGCCATGGGCCACACCCAGTTCATCCCGACCTCATATCTGCAGTTCGCCGTGGATTTCACCGGCAATGGCCGGCGCGACATCTGGTCGGACGACCCGACGGACGCGCTCGCCTCGGCGGCGTCCTACCTGCAGCGCAACGGGTGGCGGCGCGGTCTGCGCTGGGGTGGTGAGGTCGGCGCCGGGGCGCCGTCCGGCCCGGTGATCCAGCCGCAGCCGGGCGGGCCGCGCTTCGCCACCACCCACAACTTCGGCGTGATCAAGCGCTACAACAACTCGGATGCCTATGCGATCGCGGTGGGCCACCTGGCCGACCGGATCGGCGGCGCCGGGCCGCTGCGGGGCAGTTTTCCGCCCGATGCCAACGGGCTGACGCGCGCCGACCGGATCGCCCTGCAGGAGCGCCTCACGGCGCGGGGGTTCGACACCCAGGGCGCGGACGGGGTGATCGGCCGCAACACCGAGGCCGCGATCCGGGCCTATCAGACGAGCCGGGGCCTGCCGGTGACCGGAACACCGTCGCCGGAGCTGCTGCGCAGCCTGCTGTGACCGGGGGCGGCCCCCGCCATCCGGCCAGGCGTGGCAGGGGCCGCCCCCCGCCGGCCGTCGCGGTCGACGTGCCCGGCCAGAAGTCCGCGCTGGGGGTCTCGGCCCTGCGATCGCTGCGACCGGCGGCTTCCCCGGAATATGGCCCGCGCCAGCCGCAGCCTTCCGCAGGGGATCAGCGGTCCGCCCGCACGAACAGCGCGTCGGTCCCCGGCGCCGAGGTCGCACGCACCAGCCTGCGCCCGGACAGGTCCAGCAGATGCGCCAGCACGTTGCGCTCGGCCGCCGGGATCAGCCCCGGCGCGAGCCCTGCATAGACCCGCTCGGTCAGCGCCCGGATCGGCTGCGGCTCGGGCCCCAGCGCCGCGAGGATCTGCGCCTCCCGCCCGCGCCTGTGGGCGATCAGCTCGGCCAGCCGCGCCGCGGGGTCCTCCACCGGCGCGCCGTGCCCGGGATAGAACACCCGCGCGCGCAGCCCCGCCAGCCGCTCCAGCGAGGCCATGTAGGCCGCCATGTCCCCGTCAGGCGGCGAGACCACCGAGGTCGCCCAACCCATCACATGGTCGCCCGAAAACACCGCCGCGCCCCACCGCAGGCATAGATGGTTGCCCATGTGCCCCGGCGTCCAGATCGCCTGCAGCCGCCAGTCGCCCCCCTCCAGCACCGCCCCGTCCGCAAGCCGCAGGTCGGGGGCGAAGCCTGTGTCCACCCCCTCGCCGCCGCCGAGGTCGCCCAGGCCCGCCCAGGCCGGGTTGCGCCCCGCCGCCGCATCGCCGAAGGCCGCCACAGGCGCCCCCCAGCGCGCGCCCAGCACCCGCGCCAGCGGCGAGTGATCCCGGTGCGCATGGGTCACGACGACATGCCCGATCCGCTCGCCCGACCCGAGGGCCGCCTCGAGTGCTGCCAGATGCGCCGGGTCGTCGGGCCCCGGGTCGATCACCGCGACCGTTCCCGTCCCGAGGATATAGCTGTTGGTCCCCGGCCCGGTCAGCGGCCCCGGATTGGGCGCCAGTACCCGCCGCAGCCCGGGCGCCAGCCGCTCAGCCACCGCGCAGCCGCTCCCACAGCGCATAGTCCTCCACGGCATGGGCGCGGTGCCGCGCCACCGTTTCGGGGTCGACGTCGAGCGGCCGCTCCCGCGACACGTTCACCCTTGGCAGCGTGATTTCGCAATCCAGCCGGTCCTCGAGGAAGGCCACGAAGCGGTCGATGTCCTCATAGGCAAAGATGCGGTCCACCGCCCTGTCGGGATGGCCGAGGAACCGCCCCTGGCTGCCCACATCGGCATGCGCGGGCGGCGGGTCGGCGAGATGGTCGCGCACGAAACGGTCGAAGTCGACCTCCTCCACCGCGTCTTCCTCCTGCGAGCGGTACCAGCTTCCCAGCCAGTCCAGCGGCTCGCGCATCAGCGCCACCGCGGTGAACTCCGCCCCCGCGGCCGACGCCAGATAAGGCGCCAGATACCGCCGGTACTGCCGCGCATCGGTGTGCCGGGCCGCCCTCGGCCGGAGCAGGGAAAAGCTCGCCAACCCCTCCAGCGCCGTCTCGATCGCCGTCGAGCCGGTCTTGGGCGTGGCCAGAAACACCAGCCGCTGGTCCCAGAACACCATCATCCGCCAGATCCCCCGCCGGCCCGCATACTGCGGGGTCCGGCCGGCGTAAACCTGGCCTTAAGGATTTTGGTAAAATGCTCCAAATGCGGTTAAGCCTGTTGCAATGTTCCTGTTTTGATCACATGGTGACTCGAACGGGGCATGAACATGCGTGGCCCCCCGCCCGATTGCCGCGGCTTCGCGGCTGTGCAACAAGGACCCGACGCCCATGGTTACGGCAAAGCTTCTGGACATGACCGACAAGCGAGTGAGCGACAGACAGAAGGCGCTGGATTCGGCGCTGGCGCAGATCGAACGGCAGTTCGGCAAGGGCTCAATCATGCGGCTGGGGTCCGACAACCCGGTGGCGGAGATCGAGGCGACCTCGACCGGCTCGCTGGGCCTCGACATCGCGCTGGGGATCGGCGGGCTGCCCAAGGGACGGATCATCGAGATCTACGGCCCGGAAAGCTCGGGCAAGACGACGCTGGCGCTGCATGTGGCGGCCGAGGAGCAGAAGAAGGGCGGCATCTGCGCCTTCGTGGACGCGGAACACGCGCTCGACCCCTCCTATGCGCGCAAGCTCGGCGTGAACCTCGACGACCTCCTGATCTCGCAACCCGACACCGGCGAACAGGCGCTTGAGATCGTGGACACGCTGGTGCGCTCGGGCGCGGTCAGCATGGTGGTGGTCGATTCGGTGGCAGCCCTCACGCCCAAGGCCGAGATCGAGGGCGACATGGGCGATGCCACCGTGGGCGCCCAGGCGCGGCTGATGAGCCAGGCCATGCGCAAGCTCACGGGCTCCATCCACCGGTCGAACTGCATGGTGGTATTCATCAACCAGATCCGGATGAAGATCGGGGTGATGTTCGGCTCGCCCGAGACGACCACGGGGGGCAACGCCCTGAAATTCTACGCCTCCGTGCGCCTCGACATCCGCCGCATCGGCGCGATCAAGGACCGCGACGAGGTCGTGGGCAACACCACCCGCGTCAAGGTCGTCAAGAACAAGGTCGCCCCCCCGTTCAAGCAGGTGGAGTTCGACATCATGTATGGCGAGGGCATCTCCAAGACCGGCGAACTGGTCGATCTCGGCGTCAAGGCCGGTGTGGTCGAGAAATCGGGCTCCTGGTACTCCTTCGGGGACGAGCGCATCGGCCAGGGCCGCGAGAACGCCAAGGCCTTCCTGAAGGCCAACCCCGGCGTGGCGACCGAGATCGAGGATCGGATCCGCACCGCCCATGGCCTCGACCTGACCATGCCGCCGGGGGCTGAGGAAGACACCGACCTGATGGAGGGCTGATCCGGCTGCCCGCCGGGCAGGCAGCGGGCGTCCCGGGGCCAGCCGGCGGGGCAGGGGGGCTTTTCCCCCTGCGCCCCGCGGGCTAGGTTTGGGAATGCACCAGCGGACCGGACCATGACACGCCCCATCGTCGGCATCATCGGCAACAGCCACCTGATCAACGACCAGTACCCCGCCCATGCCTGCGGCCGGATGAACTCCGAAGCGGTGGCCGAGGTCGCGGGCTGCCTGCCGCTGATGATCCCCGCCGACCCCCGCCTCGCCCCGGTCGAGGAGTTGCTTGAGGTGTGCGCGGGTTTCCTGCTGACCGGCGGGCGCCCCAACGTCCACCCCGAGGAATACGGCGAGGCCGCCACCGAGGCCCACGGGGCCTTCGACCGCTCCCGCGATGCCGTGGTCCTGCCCCTCGTGCGCGCCTGCGTGGAGCGCGGCCAGCCCTTCCTCGGCGTCTGCCGCGGCTTTCAGGAAGTGAACGTTGCCATGGGCGGCACGCTCTACCCCGAGATCCGCGACCTGCCGGGCCGCATGAACCACCGCATGCCCCCTGACGGCAGCCTCGAAGAAAAATTCGCCCTCCGCCACCCGGTCCGCTTCACCCCCGGCGGCGCCTTTCACCGCCTGCTGGGCGCCGAGGAGGTGATGACCAACACCCTCCACGGCCAGGGCATCAAGACCCCCGGCAACCGCATCCGCATCGAAGGCCACGCCCCCGACGGCACACCCGAAGCCCTCGTGGTCGAAGGCGCCCCCGGCTTCACCCTCTCGGTGCAGTGGCACCCCGAATGGAACGCCACCGCCGATCCGGTCTCCCGCCCCCTGTTCGAAGCCTTCGGCGCCGCCGTCCATGCCTGGTCCGAAGGCCGACACCTCCGTCCCGCCCGCAGCGCCTGACGCATCCCCGCGTCGCGACGCAGCGCCGGGTGACGCCATGTTGCCGAGACAGTGTGTGCCGGGGCCAGGGCATCGAAGCCCGCCCGAACGCAAACCCGGCACCTCCCCCCGGGGGCACAGTTAAGAGGGCAAGGCTGAGCCCAAAGCCCGTGTTCAAGTGCATCGGCGGCAGTGCCGAGCGCCGCGCGCCTCAGGCGCGCCGCCGCCAAGGGGGCTCGATGCCCCCGCCGGCGGCGCCCCCCTCAGCCGGAGATGTCGACGCCGAGGGCGCGCGCAACGGTGAAGATGTCCTTGTCGCCCCGCCCGCACATGTTCATCACGATCAAATGGTCGCGCGGCAGCTCCGGAGCCATCTTCATCACCTGCGCCAGCGCATGGCTCGGCTCCAGCGCCGGGATGATTCCCTCCAGCGCGCAGCACAGCTTGAACGCCTCCAGCGCCTCGGCGTCCGTGATCGCCACATAGCGCGCCCGCCCGGTCTCGTGCAGCCAGGCATGCTCCGGCCCGATCCCCGGATAATCCAGCCCCGCCGAGATCGAGAACCCCTCCAGGATCTGCCCGTCCCCGTCCTGCAACAGATACGTCCGGTTGCCATGCAGCACCCCCGGCCGTCCGCCGGTGAGGGAGGCGCAATGCTCCATCCGGTCATCCACGCCCTTGCCCCCGGCCTCGACTCCCACGATGGCCACCTCCGGGTCATCCAGGAACGGATGGAACAGCCCCATGGCGTTCGACCCCCCCCCGATCGCCGCCACCAGCGTGTCCGGCAGCCGTCCCTCGGCCGCCATCATCTGCGCCCGCGTCTCCTTGCCGATGATCGACTGGAAATCCCGCACCATGGCCGGATAGGGATGCGGCCCCGCCACCGTCCCGATGCAGTAGAACGTGTCGCGCACATTGGTCACCCAGTCGCGCAGCGCGTCGTTCATCGCGTCCTTCAGCGTCCCGCGGCCGGAGGTCACCGGCACCACCTCAGCCCCCAGCAGCTTCATTCGGAACACGTTGGGCGCCTGCCGCTCCACGTCATGGGCGCCCATGTAGACCACGCATTTCAGCCCGAACTTGGCGCAGACGGTGGCCGTCGCCACCCCATGCTGCCCCGCCCCGGTCTCGGCGATGATCCGCGACTTGCCCATGCGGCGCGCCAGCAGGATCTGCCCGAGCACGTTGTTGATCTTGTGGGCGCCGGTGTGGTTGAGCTCGTCGCGCTTCATGTAGACCTTGGCACCGCCAAGATGCTCGGTCAGCCGCTCGGCGAAATAGAGCGGGCTGGGGCGGCCGACGTAATGGGTCCAGAGATCGTCCATCTCGGCCCAGAAGCTGTCGTCGGTCTTGGCGCGCTCGTACTCGGCCTCCAGCTGCAGGATCAGCGGCATCAGCGTCTCGCTGACAAAGCGGCCGCCGAAGATGCCGAAACGCCCCTGGTCGTCGGGGCCGGAGCGGAAGGAATTGGGAAGATCGTCGGGCATGTCAGGTGTCCCTGCAGGAGAAGTGCTGGTCCAGGAGCGCGTGCAGCTGCCGGGCGGTCTCCTCCGAAAACTGCAGCGTCTGGCTCAATTTGTCGGGCATCTGGCGCCCGGGTGAGCCGTAGGTGTTGAGTTGCAAGACCCGCCGCTCATCCATGTCGCACACCATGTAGCGACAGACCACCTGGGTCGGGTGCAGGCCGCGGATTTCTCGCTCATCCTGTTCAAGCGGGCTTGCGAAAGCCATGGTCACGCTCCTGGGCTGCGTCGATGAAGGCCACCATCTTGTCGGGGTCCTTGATTCCCGGCGCGGACTCGACCCCCGAGGAGACGTCGACCTGCGTGGCCCCCGTCAGTCGGATCGCCTCGGCCACATTCGCCGCGGTCAACCCGCCGGCCAGCATCCAGGGCCCGGCCCAGCGTCGGCCCACCAGCAGCCTCCAGTCGAAGGCGAGGCCGTTGCCGCCGGGCAGGGCGGCATCCGCCGTGGGCCGGGCATCGACGAGGATCTGGTCGGCGGCCCGCGCATGGAGGTCGAGCTGCGGCAGATCCTCGGGCCCGCCCAGCGCCACGGCCTTCATCACCGGCAGGCCCGACCGCGCCCGGATCTGCGCCACCCGCTCGGGCGTTTCCGTCCCATGGGCCTGGAGCATGTCGAGCGGCACCCGCGCCAGGATCGCGTCGAGCAGATCGTCGTCCGCGTCCACCACAAGGCCCACCTTGGCCAGCCCCGGCGGCGCCGCCAGGGCCGCGGTCCGGGCCTCCTCGATCGTCAGGGACCGGGGCGAGGGCGGGTAGAAGACGAAACCCACATAGGCAGCCCCGGCGCGGGCCGCAGAAGCCACATCGCCGGGGGTGCGGAGGCCGCAGATCTTCACATGGGTGGAGGGGGCGCCGGGCAACCCCGGGCCGCCGGTTTCAACGGGCAATCTGGCGCGGCCCCTGGCCCTTGTCGAGGATCGACAGCACGTCGTCGCCCTCCCGCTGGGAACCTCCGCCCTCGCGGGCGATCTTGGCGCGCAGCTGGCGGGCCTCGGCCCGGGCCCGCGCGGCGTCCGCCCGGTGGCGGTATTCCCGCAGCCATTCCCAGATGAAGCCGATCAGCAGGCCGACACCGACCCCCATCAGGATCACCAGGAAGACCGGCAGCTCGATGCTCTGGTTGTACCCGACGAAGGCCGCCAGATCCTCGGGCAGAAGCTGCAGCGTCATCGGCCCGCGGTTGGCCAGCGACAGCACCACGATGGCGCCCGCCAGCACCGCAAGGACGAGAATCTTCAAGAACTTCAGGACCACCATGCCCGTCAGACCTCCCTGTTGTTGAGCCTGTCGCGCAGCAGTTTGCCGGTCTTGAAGAACGGCACCGCCTTGCGTTCGACATCCACCGCCTCGCCGGTGCGGGGATTGCGGCCCGTGCGCGCGTCGCGGACCTTGACCGAAAAGGCGCCGAACCCGCGCAACTCGACCCGGTCGCCGCGGGCCATGGCCTCGATGATTTCCCTGAACACCGTGCCCACGATCTGTTCGACATCGCGCTGGGTCAGATGGGTGTTCTCTGCGGCGATCTTCTGGATCAGCTCCGACCGGATCATGACATGTCCCCCCCGGGGTGGCGCTCATGGTCGGCGCCGGTGTTTTCCCGCCGGCAACTATAGGGGAATTCGCAGCCGGCACAAAGGGGAAAGGCACGCGTGCCGGTTCCGCATGACGCGAAACGGCCCCGCCTGTGGCGGGGCAGTCGCAGCCGGGTCACATCGCCCGGATCAGTTGCCGGATTTCTTGAGCGCTGCGCCCAGGATGTCGCCCAGCGAAGCGCCCGAGTCGGACGAGCCGTACTGCTCCACGGCTTCCTTCTCCTCGGCGATCTCGCGGGCCTTGATGGACAGGCCCAGACGCCGGGTCTTGGGGTCGACCGAGGTGACGCGGGCGTCAACCTTGTCGCCCACCTGGAAACGGTCGGGCCGCTGCTCGGCGCGGTCGCGGCTGAGGTCGGAGCGGCGGATGAACGACTTGGCGCCGTTGTACTCCACCTCGATGCCGCCCTCCTCGATGGCGGTCACCACCACGGTCACGATCGAGCCGCGCTTCACGCCGTCCACGGCCTCGGTGAAGCTCTCCTGGCCCAGCGCCTTCACCGACAGCGAGATGCGCTCGCGCTCGGTGTCGATCTCGGTGACCACCGCCTTGACCATGTCGCCCTTGCGGTAGTTCTGGATCGCCTCGTCGCCGCGCTGGTCCCAGCTCAGGTCCGAGAGGTGCACCATGCCGTCGATGTCGCCGTCGAGGCCCACGAACAGACCGAATTCGGTGATGTTCTTGACCTCGCCCTCGATCTCGGTCCCCACGGGATGCGACTCGGCGAACAGCTCCCACGGGTTGCGCATGGTCTGCTTGAGGCCCAGCGACACCCGCCGCTTGGCGGTGTCGATCTCCAGCACCATGACCTCGACCTCTTGCGAGGTGGAGACGATCTTGCCCGGGTGCACGTTCTTCTTGGTCCAGGACATCTCGGACACATGCACGAGGCCCTCGACCCCCGGCTCCAGCTCCACGAAGGCGCCGTAGTCGGTGATGTTGGTGACCCGGCCCTTGTGCACCGAATCCAGCGGGAAGTTCAGCGCCACCGAATCCCACGGATCGGCCTGCAGCTGCTTCATGCCAAGGCTGATGCGGTGGGTGTCCTTGTTGATCTTGATGATCTGGACCTTCACCGTCTCGCCGATGGTGACGATTTCCGAGGGGTGGTTGACCCGGCGCCACGCCATGTCGGTGACATGCAGCAGGCCGTCCACACCGCCCAGATCCACGAAGGCGCCGTATTCGGTGATGTTCTTGACCACACCGTCCACCGCGTCGCCCTCGTTCAGCTTGCCGATGACCTCGGCGCGCTGCTCGGCGCGGCTCTCTTCCAGGATGGCGCGGCGCGACACGACGATGTTGCCCCGGCGGCGGTCCATCTTGAGGATCTGGAACGGCTGCTTCAGCCCCATCAGGGGGCCGGCATCCCGCACCGGGCGCACATCGACCTGGGAGCCGGGCAGGAACGCCACGGCGCCGCCCAGATCGACCGTGAAGCCGCCCTTGACCCGGCCGAAGATCGCGCCTTCGACGCGGTTCTCGTCGGCATAGGCCTTCTCCAGACGGTCCCAGGCGGCCTCGCGGCGGGCCTTGTCACGGCTGATGACGGCTTCGCCGCGGGCGTTCTCGACGCGGTCCAGGAACACCTCGACCTCGTCGCCCACGTTGACGTTGGGCGCTTCGCCGGGGTTCGCGAATTCCTTGAGCTCGACGCGGCCTTCCATCTTGTAGCCGACATCGATGATGGCCTGCCCCGCCTCGATGGCGATGACGCGGCCCTTGACGACGCTGCCCTCGTTGGGCGTGTCGATTTCGAGGCTTTCGTTCAGGAGGGCCTCGAACTCCTCCATGGTGGCCTTGGCGCACATGTGGTTGGTCGTTCCTTTTCGGTTCGGTTTACGGGCCTGGCGGTTGTCTCCGCCGGTCTGTAGGCTGCTGCCCGAAACGCCATGCCGCGGCCCGGCCGCGCCGGACCGCACAGCAGACGCTGCCGGTGATGCCGCGGGCTATAGGCGGTGTCGGGCGTTGATGCAAGGCCCGCGCGGACCGCGCGGTCCGGCCTCGGCATGCACGGCGGGTCAGGGCGGGTCCGCAGCTCCGGCTCGCCGGCTGACCGGCGGCGGCCATTCATCCGCACCGCCGCCGCAGGACCGATCGTCAGCGCCCGAGATCCACCACCCGGCCGAAGGCGGGCTTGCGCCCGGGTGCCCCCGGCACGGCCCAGATCACCGGCACCCGACCCGGCGCCGGGCCCAGCGGCCCGTCGAGATCGGTGAGGATCACGATCGCCGAGGGCCCCAGCCCCGCCGCCGCCTCGATCACCGGGCCGAAATCGGTGCCCCCGCCCCGGCCCAGCGGCAGGGCGCGGATCTCGTCCTCCCAGGAGGCGCCCTGCATGCGCCGGATGCCCTGCACCTGGGTGTCGAAGGGCAGCACATGCACCTCCGCCCCCGTGCGCCGGCCGATCCCCGCGATCTGGCCCGCAAACAGCGCCAGCCGCGCGTTGTCGATGGAGGTCGAGCAATCCACCCCCACCGCCAGCCGCGCCGCCCGCGGCATCGGCGCCATGCCCGGCTCGAAGCCCGGGATGGGCCGGCCGCGGGCCCGGGCGTCGGA
>SKMM01000143.1 GCA_007121055.1 Paracoccaceae bacterium
CGCTCACCGCGACCACCCAGTTCGACGTCCTCGAGGAAAGTGGGCTGGCGGTGCTGGCGCCCGAGGTGCCGGCGGGCGCCGCGGGCTGGTTCGCCCGCGGCTGGGTCTGGCCCTCGGGGGCGGCGCTGTGGTGGACGGCGGTCAACGCGGTGGGCTCGACCGTCGCCATGGGCTGCGTGATCCGCGCCTACCAGATCGCCGAGGCGAGCCGCATCACCGTCTTCGAATACAGCTTCCTGCCCTTCGCCGCGCTCTGGTCGTGGCTTCTGTTCTCCGACCTGCCCGACGGCCCCACCGGCCTCGGCACGCTGCTGATCGTGGCCGCGGGCGTGCTGATCCTGTGGCGCACCCCCGCCCCGCGCCCCGCCTGAGCAGGCTCACGGCCGCGTGACTTGCCGCAGCCCCCCGCGCCCCACATCATGAAGCATAACCGCAGCAGGACGCCCCGGCCATGTTCAGACCCCTCGCCCTCCTCGCCGCCGCCCTCCTCGCCGCCCCGGCGGCGGCGGAGACCGAGACCGCCATCCTCGCCGGCGGCTGCTTCTGGTGCGTCGAGAGCGACTTCCACCGCGTCGAGGGCGTGGTCGACATCACCGTGGGCTTCACCGGCGGCGAGGTCGAGGCACCCTCCTACGACCAGGTCGTGCGCGGCGGCACCGGCCATCTCGAGGCCGCCGAGATCACCTTCGACCCCGCCATCATCAGCTACGACCAGGTCCTGCACCTGTTCTTCCGCTCGGTGGACCCGCTCGACGATGGCGGGCAGTTCTGCGACCGCGGTGTCCACTACACCACCGCCATCTTCGTACAGTCCGAGGCCCAGCGCGCCAGCGCCGAGGCCGCCGCCGCCACCGCATCGGCCGAACTGGGCGAGACGGTGGTCACCCCCATCCGCGACGCCATGACCTTCTGGTCGGCCGAGGCCTACCACCAGGGCTTTCACCGCAGCACCGAGCTGATCCTCACCCGCTACGGGCCGCAGACCAAGGCGCGGGCCTACAAGCTCTACCGCGCCTCCTGCGGCCGCGACGTAAGGGTGCGCGCGCTCTGGGGCGACGACGCCCCCTTCCTCGGCGGCTGACCGCCCCGCCGAGCACGTCGCCGGACCCGAAACCGCAAGGCGCCCTGCCAGATACCATCAGCCCCACCGCACCGGACACGCGCAGACCGAAAAGAACAAACGGCAGGGCCCGCGCGGAAAACTGGCGCGTTTCCTCCGCGCGATCCCCGGGAGGAGGGTGGCGCAGGACCCTGGGTGGGCCCGTCGGACCGCCGGGGCTGTGGCACTTCATGCCTGCAAAGCCCTTCCACCCGCCGAGCCTATTGGAGCGGTGCAATGCGCCCTCCCGGGGCTGAGGGGGGACCGTCGCGCCAGTGGCGCGGCGTAAGTCCCCCGAAGGGTCGGGCGCCGCCCGGGCTGGTCGCCCGGGCCAGGGCTTGGGGGAGCGGTGCCGAGGAGTCTTTTCCCGGTTTGACGTTTGACGATGCCATGGTGTGGGGCAGTTTCAACGGCCTGCGCGAACCGCGCCCGGCCGTCAGCGCCGCTCCACCACGAGGCGCCACAGCCACAGCGCGGCCAGCGCCCCCAGAACGGCCGCGCCCAAGAGGGCGCCGGCGTGCAGCAGGCTCGCCACCAGCCGCAGCCCCATCACGCCCACCAGCGCGCCCAGGCCCCCCAGCGCCAGCACCGTCACCGGATCGCTGCGCAGCCCCATGGCGCGCGCCCCCAGATAGCCCGCCGCCGCGCCCAGGATGAGATAGATCAGGATCGGCATGCCCGCCCCCCGCCCCGCTGTCCGCCCCGGCGCCGGTCCGATGGTCCGGAGCCCGGCGCCTCGGGGGCATCGAGCCCCCTCGGCCCCGGCGTGGCCCATGGCCACGCGGCCCCTGCCCGGATCGGCGCGCTCAATCCATCAGCCGGGAAATGGCCCCGCCCAGGCCCAGCCCGGGCTCGAAGGCGCCCTCCTCGAGGAACGCCACCACCTGCGCGATGGCCTGCATGTTCAGCATCATGAAGCTGTGGCTCACGGGCAGCACGATGTGGTCGGTCATGCCCTCCAGCCGGGTGCTCTCCACCGAGACCTTGCCGTCGTCATCCCCCTCGATCATCGAGGAATAGATCGGGTTGAGCGAGAAATTCCCAGCGATGATCCCCAGCTCGTAATCCGGCAGCGGCAGCCGGTTGGGGACCGAGTCCGCGTCCGTGCCCAGCTCCAGCCCCGCCGGGCCGTTGATCCACAGGAACGGATCCCACTCGCCGAACACGTCCACCAGTTCGGAGCCCGCATTGGGCGGCGCCATCATCACCACGCGCCCGAGGTTGTCGGGCCGGTTGTCGGCGAGCCAGGCGCGCAACAGGATGCCGCCCATGGAATGGGTGACGAAATGCACCCGGCCTCCACCTTGGCACCGCGCCACGGCCGTGCCCACCTCGGCCACCAGCTCGGCGATGGAGGCATCGCGCGATGGATAGCCCTCGTTCACCACCTCGAAACCGCGGCGCTGCAGCACCTCTTCGATGGCGATCAGCGACACCTCGCTGCGCGCCAGCCCGTGCAGCAGCACCACGCAATCGCCCTCATTGGCGGCGGACGGCGTGCCCAGAAGCGCCAGAGCCCCTGCCACCAGCGCCCGCTGCGCCTGCTTGCCATATGTCTTCACGCGACCCATCCGCCCCGACAACGCACACAGCCAGTCTACCGTTCCCCCCGGCGCAAGGCGAGGCATTCCGGCCCCGCCCCGGTGGACAAATCGGCGCGATGCGGGCACTCCCGCGCCATGCCCGCGCGCCGCCCCGTCCGCCTCGCCGTCCGTGCCGTGATCCTGCATCAGGGGCGGCTTCTGCTGGTCAACGCCTGGCCCGGGGGACGCAGCGACCTGTGGTGCGCCCCGGGCGGCGGGGTGGAGCCGGGCCAGTCGCTGCCCGACAACCTGATGCGCGAGGTGACCGAGGAGACCGGGCTGAGCATCGCCGTCGGCGCGCCCTGCCTGGTGAACGAGTTCCACGACCCCGGCGGCGACTTCCACCAGTGCGACATCTACTTCCGCGCCACGATCACCGGCGGGCTGTGCGGCGCCGCGCCGGCGGCCGACTGGCGCGACCCGGCGGGCGTGGTGGACCGCAGCCACTTCGTCACCGAGGCCGAGCTGCGCGCCCTGCGCTTCAAGCCCGACAGCCTGCCCGACATCGCCTGGCGCGAGGGCCCCGGCTACGACCCGCTGGAACCCATCCTCCTGTGATCCCGCCGCGGCTCCCAGGCCCGGCGCCTCGGGGGCATCGAGCCCCCTCGGCCCCGGCGCGGGGCA
>SKMM01000178.1 GCA_007121055.1 Paracoccaceae bacterium
GGAGATCTTCGGCAGGCCCGCAGCCCTCACGGGTGGACAGGTCGATCCGGTGGGGGGTCTGTTGGTAGCGGAGGAGGGACTTGAACCCCCGACACGCGGATTATGATTCCGCTGCTCTAACCAACTGAGCTACTCCGCCGATCGGCGCGGGAAGTAGGCGAGTGGGCCGCGGGCGTCAAGGCAAAATCGGGGCGGCCCTGGAAGGGTCGCAGGGGGCTGCGGAAACGTCGCTTGATTCAGGGGGGTTCTCCTGCATTCTTGATGCAGGCAATCCTGCCTGGAAAGGACGCCGCGCCGGACATGGATCTGGTCGTGTTTCTCAGCGTGCTGGCGGCGCTGTTCGTCGTCATTGCCGTCGGCCAGCCGGCGGCCGAGCGTCTGCGGCTGCCGTTCACCGCCCTGCTGGCGGTGGTGGGGATCGTGATCGGGCTGGCGGCGGGCTATCTGCTGCGGACCGATCTGACCGATGCGCTGGACCCGGTGGCGCAGTCCATCCTCGACCTGCCGGTGGGGGCGCAGACCTTCCTCTATGTCTTCCTGCCGACGCTGCTGTTCCAGGTGGCGCTGACGCTGAACCTGCGGCGGATGCTGGACGACTGGGTGCCGATCCTGGTCATGGCGGTGCTGGCGGTGGTGGTGGCGACCTTCGTCATCGGGCTGGCGCTGATGCCCTTTGCCGCGCAGCCGCTGGTGGTGTGCCTGCTGGTGGGGGCGATCGTGGCCACCACCGACCCCTCGGCCGTGGTCTCGATCTTCCGCGAGATCGGGGCGCCGGCACGGCTGACCCGGCTGATCGAGGGCGAAAGCCTGCTTAACGACGCCGCGGCCATCGCGCTGTTCGGGGTGTTCGTGGCGCTGGCGCTGCCCGGCGCGGGCGAGGCCAAGCTGGGGGCCGAATGGTTGCGCTTCGGGGTGCAGCTGGGGCTTGGGGCGGTGGTGGGCTACGGGCTTGCGCGGCTGGCGGTGGTGGTGCTGGAGCGGCTGGGTGCGTGGCGGCTGGCGCAGGTCTCGCTGAGCGTGGCGTTGCCCTACGCCACCTATATCCTGGCCGAGCAGGTGCTGGCGGTGTCGGGGGTGATTGCGGTGGTGGCGGCGGGGGCCACGCTGAACTTCATCGGGCCGGGGCGGCTGGCGCCGGCCAACTGGGGCTATCTGCGCGACACCTGGGAGCTGCTGTCGCACTGGGCGGGGTCGCTGATCTTCATCCTGGCGGCGCTGCTGGTGCCGCGGCTGCTGGACACCATCACCTGGGGCGATCTGGGGTTGGTGGCGGTGGTGATCCTGGCGGCGCTGCTGGCGCGGGCGGTGACGCTGTTCGGGGTGCTGCCGGTGCTGCGGCTGGCGCGCGTCTCGCCGCCCATGAGCGTGGGCTACAAGGTGGTGATCCTGTGGGGGGGGCTGCGTGGGGCGGTGACGCTGGCGCTGGCGCTGGCGGTGACGGAGAACCCCGCGATCCCGCCCGACGCGCAGCGGCTGGTGGCGGTGCTCGCCACCGGCTTCACGCTGTTCACGCTGCTGGTGCAGGGCACCACGCTGCGGCCGCTGATCCGGGCGCTGGGGCTTGACCGTCTGTCGCCGCTGGAGGCCGCGTTGCAGCGCCAGGTCGTGGCGGTCGCCCTGCAGACCGTGCGCGAGGAGGTGTCCGAGGTCACCCAGCGCCACGGCCTGCCGCGCGAGACGGTCCGGGCCGAGGCCAAGGCATTCGCCGAACGCCTGGACCGCGCGGTGGAGGAGGCCGAGGCCGCGCAGGAGATCTTGGACCGCGACCGGCTGACACTGGGCCTCGTGACGCTGGCGGGCCGCGAGCGCGAGGTGATCCTCGAGGGGTTCCGCGAGCGCACCATCTCGGCGCGGCTGATCGAACGGATGCTGGGCGACGCGGGCCGGCTGATCGAGGCCACGCGGGCGGGCGGGCGCACCGCGTACCGCGCCACCGCGCGCGCGAACGTGGCCCATGGCCGGGGCTATCGCATCGCCTTCGCGCTGCACCGGCTGGGCGTATCGCGGCCGCTGGGCGATCTGGTGGCCGCGCGCTTCGAGGTGATCCTGATCACCCGCATGATCCTGCGCGACCTGCATGATTTCGTCGACGACCGCATCCTGCGCATCCACGGCAGGCGGGTCACCGACCTGTTGCACGAGGTGCTGGCCCGCCGCGAAGAGGAACTGGACCGCGAGATCGAGGGGCTGCGGCTGCAATACCCCGGCTATGCCGACGCGCTGGAGCGCAGCTTCATCCGTCGCACCCGTGTCCGGCTGGAGGAGCGCGAGGTCACGGCCAGCTTCGAGGACGGGCTGATCGGCGCGGACCTCTACGCCCGGCTGATGCGCGGCATCACCCTGCGCCGCCGGCAGGCCGAGGCACGGCCGCGGCTCGACCTGTCGCTGCAGAAGCGCGAGATGGTGGCGCAGTTTCCCCTGTTCGCCGGCCTCAGCGAGGCCCAGCGCCGCCGGCTGACCCGGGCGCTGGTGACGATCTACGCCGAGCCGGGGGAGGCGCTGCTGCGCCGGGGCGAACAGGTGCGCTCGGTCTATTTCATTGCCTCGGGCGCGGTGGAGCGCGATGCGGGGGGGCAGGTGCAGCGGCTCGGGCGCGGCGAGATGTTCGGCGAGATCGCGCTGCTGGCGGGGCAGAAGATCCGCCGCGGTCGGGTGCGCGCCATCACCCACTGCACGCTGCTGCGGCTGGACGAGGCCCGCTTCCTGCGCCTGCTGCAGCGCCTGCCCGACCTGCGCGAGCGCGCCATCGCCGCCGCCGCCGCCCAGGGCTTCGACCCGGGCGAAGTGTCGGCGCGCATCCGGGTATCCTGACGCCCTGCGCACCGGCGGGGGCCGCGGCCGGCAGCCCTTCGACCACACTTGGCACAGCCTGCGGCGGGCACAGTGCGGCTATCGATGGCGGTCGTGGTCGGGGTCCGCGCCGGGGACCGGATCATAGCCCGAGGCCCCCCACGGATGACAGCGCAGGATGCGCCGCAGCGCCAGCCACCCGCCACGCAGCGCGCCATGGCGCTCCAGCGCCTCCAGCGCATAGGCCGAACAGGTGGGCTGGTAGCGGCAGTTGTACCCCACCCAGGGCGAGAACAGCAGCCGGTAGCCGCGCACCGGCAGCGCCAGAAGCCAGGCGCCCGGGCTCATGGCCGCAACGCAAGGCCGGGCGGGGTGCCTCCGGGCTGCCGCGCAGGCATCAGCATTCGCGTCGTGCTCGCTGCTCTGCGCACGGCCTCACCACCCGACGGCTCCATCGCACAGGCCCGCCCTGTCCCGCCGGAGTCAGGGAAGCCGGTACGGCAGGCC
>SKMM01000263.1 GCA_007121055.1 Paracoccaceae bacterium
CGGGAGCCTCCGCCGGGGCGCCGCCGACGAGGGGGCTCGATGCCCCCGACGGCGGCGATCATGGCGCGCGGGCTCAGTAGGGCGCGTCGACCGAGCCCAGGCCCACATGCACGCTTTTCACCCGAGTCCAGTGCTCCACCGCCGCCCAGCCGTTCTCGCGCCCCAGCCCGGAGGCTTTCACGCCCCCGAATGGCATCTCCACAGGCGTGATGTTGTAGCTGTTGATCCAGCAGGTCCCCGCCTGCAGCCGCGCCACCACCCGGTGCGCCCGCGCCAGATCCCGGGTGAAGACACCCGCGGCCAGCCCGTAGGGCGAGGCATTGGCCCGCGCGATCACCTCGGTTTCGCAAGAGAAGCCCAGCACGGCCATGACCGGGCCGAACACCTCCTCTTGCGCGATCTCCATGGCGTCGGTGACGTCGGCGAAGACGGTGGGGCTCACAAAGCAGCCCTCGGAGCCCCGGCGAGTGCCGCCCGTCACCAGCCGCGCGCCGGCGGCGCGGGCGCGCTCGATGAAGCCCAGCACGCGCTCCGTCTGCGCGGCGCTCGCCAGAGGGCCCATCTGCGTGGCGGGGTCCAGCGGATCGCCCAGCCGGATCGCCTCGGCCCGCGCCTTCAGCCGCGCAAGGAATGCCTCCCGGATGCCGTCCTGCACGAAGACCCGCGTGCCGTTGGAGCAGATCTGTCCGGCGGAATAGAAATTCCCGAGGATCGCGCCGGACACCGCGTCCTCCAGATCGGCATCGTCGAACACGATCAGGGGCGACTTGCCGCCCAGCTCCATGGTGGCGGGGCGCAGCCCCTCGGCGGTGGTGGTGTACACCTTGCGGCCGGTGGCGACCGAGCCGGTCAGAGACACCTTGGCGACGCGCGGATCGCCCACCAGCGCGGCCCCCACCGCGCCGTCGCCCTGCACCACCGAGAAGAGGCCCGCGGGCAGGCCCGCCTGGGCCAGCGCCTCGGCCAGGGCCAGCGCGGACAGGGGCGTCAGCTCGGAGGGCTTGAACACCAGCGCATTGCCGCAGGCGAGCGCGGGAGCAGCCTTCCAGCAGGCGATCTGGATGGGGTAGTTCCACGCGCCGATGCCGGCGCAGACGCCGAAGGGTTCGCGCAGGGTGTAGGCGAAATCGTTCCCCAGCGGGATGGTCTGGCCGGTGATGGCCGCGGCGATCCCGCCGAAATACTCCAGCGCCTCCGCGCCGCTGGCGGCATCGGCCACCAGCGTCTCGGCGATGGGCTTGCCGGTGTCGAGCGTCTCCAGCTCGGCCAGTTCTGCGTTCCGCGCCCGCAGGATCTCGGCCGCGCGCAACAGCACCCTGCCCCGCTCCACCGGCCGGCGCGCGGCCCAGTCGGGCTGCGCCCGGACGGCCGCCGACAGGGCTGCATCCAGAACCGCGGGCGTGGCACCGTGGATTTCGGCGATCACCGAGCCGTCGGCGGGGTACACGGAGCGGATCACAGGCCCCGCGGTATCCTCGCGAAAGGCCCCGTCCACGAAATGGCTCGCCGCCGGTTGCGCCCGCATCTGACCTGCCTTTCGCTTCAATGACCCGCCGGCACGGCCGGGCATTGCCGCCTTCCGAACCGCCCGACGCTCGTATAGGCTCGGCCGCGGAAAGGCTGTCCGGCCCCGCCGCGGGGTGCCAGAGGCGCCTAGCGGGTTTCCTCCGGACCCGTCAATCAAGAAGACAGGGAGAGACCCATGACCATCCGCACCGCAACGCTCGCCACCGCCGCAGCCCTGTCTCTGGCCGGCCCCGCCGCAGCCGATTGCGGCTCGATCACCTTCTCCGACGTGGGCTGGACCGACATCACCACCACCACCGCCGTGGCCACCACGATCCTCGAGGCGCTGGGCTACGAGACGCAGACGCTCGTGCTGTCGGTGCCGGTGACCTACAGCTCGATGGCGGGCGGGCAGGTGGACGTGTTCCTTGGCAACTGGATGCCCACCATGGAGGCCGACATCGCCCCGTTCCGCGAGGCCGGCACCGTGGACACGGTGCGCACCAACCTGACCGGGGCGAAATACACGCTGGCCACCAACACCGCCGGCGCGGCGCTGGGTATAGCGGATTTTGCCGACATCGCGGCGCACTCGGACGCGCTGGACGGGCGGATCTACGGCATCGAGCCGGGCAATGACGGCAACCGGCTGATCCTCGACATGATCGAGGCGGACGCCTTCGGGCTGGGCGGATTCGAGTTGCTGGAAAGCTCGGAACAGGGGATGCTGGCGCAGGTCGAGCGCGCCACCCGCCGCGACCAGCCCATCGTCTTCCTGGGCTGGGAGCCGCACCCGATGAACGCCAATTTCGAGCTGACCTATCTGGCGGGCGGCGACGACTGGTTCGGCCCCGATTTCGGCGGCGCCGAGGTCCGCACCAACACCCGCGCGGGCCTCGTGGAGGAATGCCCCAACCTCGGCCGGTTCCTCGAGAACCTGGAGTTCACGCTGGAACTCCAGAACGAGATCATGGGTATGATCCTCGACGAGGGCGTCGAGCCCGAGGCCGCGGCGCGCCGGTGGCTGGCCGCGAACGCGCAGGCGCTGGAGCCCTGGCTGGAGGGGGTGACGACGCGGGACGGCGGCGAAGGGCTCGCGGCGGTGACGGAAGCGCTGAACTGATCTCTGTCCCCGCCGAGACACAGTCAGCGGGCAGGGACATGACCCGACCGGAGGCTACCCAATGGCCCGCATCTTCGTCGCGACCCGCGGCCCGGACTACTGGAAAGCCCATCTCGGCGATCCGGACCGCCACTGGCGCCCCGGCTTTTCGGCGATGGCCGCCGCCCGCTGCTGGGAACACTGGCAGGATGTCCCGCCCGAGATCGCCGCCCTGCTTGGCCGCGAGGTCACGCTCCAGCTCGCCGTCGTGGAACACAAGGTACCACTTCCCGGCAGCACTGTCGGCGACACCCAGTGCCACGTCTTCGCGCTGGTCCGTGCCAATGGCCGCGACATCGCGCTGGCGGTCGAGGCAAAGGTGGACGAGCCATTCGGGCAAACCGTCGGTGAATGGCTCGACGGTGCCGGCCCGGGCAAGCGCACCCGCCTCGCCGCCCTCTGTGCGCTGCTGGACATTTCCGACCCGCCCCCAGGGACGCTGCGCTACGAGCTCTTGCACCGCGCGGCGGCGGCGGTGATTGAGGCGCGGCGGTTCCACCGTCCGGCCGCGGCCATGGTGGTGCAGTCATTCTCGCCCAGCGCGCGCTGGCACAAGGATTTCCTGGCCTTTGCCGCCCATGTCGGAGCCCCGATCAGCGCCGAGGGCGCAGGACGCAGGCGCCTGCCCTGCGGCACGGAGTTGATCCTCGGCCGGGCAGCGGGCGCCCAGCAGTTCCGCGCGCCCCTGCCCATGACGGAGGGTGTTCCCGGCTGATGTTGGACTGGCTGACCGACAACAAGATCCCCGTGGGCGCCACCGCGCGCGACGTCTTCGACTGGCTGCAGGACAATGGCGCGCCGGTGTTCGACGGGCTTGAGGCAGGGATGCGCGGGCTCATCGACGCGATCCTGTGGGTGTTGCAGACGCCGCATCCGCTGGTGGTGATCGCGGGGTTCACGGCGCTGACCTGGGTGATCCAGCGGCGTTGGCAGCCCTGCGTGCTGGTGGCGGTCGGCCTGCTGTTCATCGTTAACCAGGGCTACTGGCGCGCCACCACCGAGAGCCTGACTCTGGTGCTGTCGGCCTGCGTGGTCTGCATGGGGGTGGGCGTGCCGGTCGGCATCGCCGCGGCGCACCGGCCGAGGCTCTATGCGGCGATGCGGCCGGTGCTGGACCTGATGCAGACGCTGCCGACCTTCGTCTACCTGATCCCGGCCATCGTGTTTTTCGGCATCGGCATGGTGCCGGGGCTGATCGCCACGGTGATCTTCGTGCTGCCCGCGCCGATCCGGCTGACGCACCTGGGGATTTCCTCGACGCCCCAGCCGCTGCTGGAGGCGGCCCGCGCCTTCGGGGCCACGCCGCGGCAGACGCTGTGGAAGGTGGAGCTGCCGCATGCCTTTCCGCAGATCATGACGGGGCTGAACCAGACCATCATGCTGTCGCTGTCCATGGTGGTGATTGCGGCGCTGGTGGGGGCGTCGGGGCTCGGCGTGCCGGTGGTGCGGGCGCTGAATTCGGTGAACACCGCGCTGGGGTTCGAGGCGGGTTTCGTCATCGTCGTGGTGGCGATCGTGCTGGACCGGATGCTGCGGGCCGAGGGGCGGCGGTGAGCGTCGAGGGCGCGCCGATGGTCGAGTTCGACCGCGTCTCGATCGTCTTTGGCGAGCGGCCCGAGCGGGCCCTGCCGCTGGCCGACGAGGGGCTGGACCGGGCCGAGATCCAGGCCGCCACGGGGCAGGTGCTGGGGGCGCATGACTGCTCGTTGAGTGTCGGCGAGGGCGAGATCGTGGTGCTGATGGGCCTGTCGGGGTCGGGCAAGTCCACGCTCCTGCGCGCGGTCAACGGGCTGAACCCCGTCGCGCGGGGCGATGTGCGGGTGTTCGACGGGGAGCGGATGCTGAGCGTGCCGCAGGCCTCGGCCGCGCGGTTGCGGGCGCTGAGGCGCCAGCGCATCGCCATGGTGTTCCAGGCCTTCGGGCTGCTGCCCTGGCGCAGCGTGGCCGAGAATGTCGGGTTGGGGTTGGAGCTTGCCGGCGTGGGCCGGGCCGAGCGGCGGCGGCGGGTTGCCGAGCAGCTGGAGAATGTCGGGCTGGCGGACTGGGCCGACCGCAAGGTGGCCGAGCTGTCGGGGGGCATGCAGCAGCGCGTGGGGCTCGCGCGCGCCTTCGCCACGGAGGCGCCGATCCTGTTGATGGACGAACCCTTCTCGGCGCTCGACCCGCTGATCCGCAACCGGCTGCAGGAGGAGTTGCTGGAGCTGCAGGCCCGGCTGCGGCGGACGATCCTGTTCGTGAGCCACGACCTCGACGAGGCGTTCCGGCTGGGCAACCGCATCGCCATCATGGAGGGCGGGCGGATCGTGCAATGCGGCACGCCCAAGCAGATCCACTCCGACCCCGCCACCGCCTATGTGGCCGATTTCGTGGCCAACATGAACCCGATGGGCGTGTTGACCGCCGCCGATGCACTGGAGCCTCCCGGGCCCGCGCCGCGGGGGTCGAACATCGTGGGTCTGCCGCCGGGGATGGTTCCGCCGGGGATGCTGCAGGACATGCCCGAGCGGCCGCGGGCGGGTCTGGGCGGGCCGACGCTGCCGGCCGATACGCCCATCCGCGCGGCCATGCTGCGGCTGAAGGCGGGCGAGGGGCCGTTCACGGTGGTGGATGCGCAGGGCCGGCCGCTGGGTCTTCTGACCGCGCGCAGCGTTCTGGCGGCGCTGAGCGGGGCGCGGGGTTGAAAGGGTCAGGCCGTGGCCGTGCGGGCGTCGAGCCAGCCCGGCAGATGGCCGATGTCGGGCAGGATCGCGTCGGCCAGCGGCGCGAGGTCCTCGGCCGTGGCGGGGCCCGTCAGCACCGCGAGCGTGACCATGCCGGCCGCGCGCCCGGCCTCGAGGTCGTGGCGGCTGTCGCCCACCATCGCGACGCTGGCCGCGGCCAGGCCCGTGGCGCGCACGAAGGCCTCCAGCATGCCGGGAGCGGGCTTGGCGCCGAAGCCGCTGTCGTAGCCCGCGATGAAGTCGAAGGCCGCGGCCACGCCGCTGACCGCCAGATGCGCGCGGGCCGCGGATTCGGCGTCGTTGGTCGCCACCCCCAGCCGCAGGCCGCGCCCGCGCAGACCGTCGAGGAGCGGCGCGAGGGGGGCGGCCTCCACCGGCAGGATCCCGGCCGCCGAGGCGTTCATCCGCGCGATCAGGGCCGGGCGCGGCAGATGCGGCAGATGCGGGCCCAGCAGGTCCGCGGCCGCGTCGGGGGTGCCCGCGATCACAGGGCTTTCCGGGTCGAACCGGTGCCCGCCGAGGTCGAAGCCCACCGCATCGGCCAGCCGCAGCGCCAGCTCCCCGTCGCCCTGTGCGAGCCCCGCAATCAGCTCCGCCGTCCAGCGCCCCCAGGTCGCCTCGAAATCGTAGAGCGTGCCGTCCTTGTCGAAGATCACGCCGCGAATCGTGCCCATGCCACCTCCAGCTCCCAGTCCGTGGGATCAGGTCCAGTGCGGCAGCTCGCCGCCCGGAAGTGCCGCCCGGGCCCGGATCACCTGCTCGGGGGCCAGCCCCTCGGCCTGCGCCAGCGCCAGCACCCAGGCATCGTCCATCAACACGAAATCGAGCACCGCGGCCAGCACCTCGGGCTCGCTTGCGCGCCGCGCAAGGTCTTGGGGCGCAAGGCCGCTGGCGCCAAGGAACACCTCGGCAAGCTCGGACGGGCCCAGCACCCAGTTGAGCGCCCTGAGCGCCACCATTTCGGCTTCTTCGCGCGCTGCCATCGGCCGGTTCCCGCCACTGCCCACCCCTGCGGACCTCCCCCGCAAGGAAATGTTAACCAGTCTGGTAACAGATTGCATAAAAGTCGCCAGACCGGGGTCCGCCATCGTCCAGCGGCAGGCTCCGGGGCCACGCCCCCCCTGCCGGTTCCGCCAGCGCGGGCCGTGCAAGCCCGGAGAACGCCCATGACCGGCACCGTGCTGATCGTCGACGATGTGGCGACGAACCGCATCGTGCTGAAGGTCAAGCTGTCGGCCGCGTGTTACGGCACGCTGCAGGCGGAGACCGGGATGCAGGCGCTGGAGATGGCGCGCCGGACGCTGCCGGATGCCATCCTTCTGGACGTGATGCTGCCGGATCTGTCGGGGATCGAGGTGTGCCGGCGGCTGAAGCAGGACCCGGCGACGCGCGACATTCCGGTGGTGATGATCACCGCGTCACGCGACGGCGCGGCGCGGCGCGAGGCGCTGCGGGCGGGTGCGGACGATTACCTGTCCAAGCCCGTCCAGGACACGATCCTGATGGCGCGGCTGCGCAGCTTGCTGCGGGCGCGCCAGACCGAATCGGAGCTGCGGCTGCGCGACGGCACCAGCCGGGCCTTCGGCATGGCCGAGCCCGAGGCGGGCTTCGTCGCGCCGGGGCTGATCGCGCTGGTGGCCCCCGGTGCGGAGGCCGCTCTGGCCTGGCGCCGGGCGCTGGCGCCGCATTTGCAGGACCGGCTGGTGGTGCTGGCGCATGAGGGGGCGCTGGCGACGGAGGGGCCCGCGCCGGACGTCTATCTGATCGCGGCCGACCTGTCGCGCCCGGGCGAGGGGTTGCGGCTGATGTCGGAACTGCGCTCGCGCGCGCGCAGCCGCCATGCGGCGGTATGCATCGTGCTGCCGCCAGGGGCGCCGTCCGGCGGACGGGCGGGCGCTGCGCCCGAGGCCACGGTCTGGGCCGACACGGCGGCCATGGCGCTCGACCTCGGGGCGGCGGACCTGCTGCCGGCCGATTTCGACCCCGAGGAGACGGCGCTGCGGCTGACCGCGCAGCTGCGGCGCAAGCGGCAGGCGGACCGGTTGCGCGCGGCCGTGCGCTCGGGGCTGCAGATGGCGGTGACGGACCCGCTCACGGGGCTCTACAACCGCCGCTATGCGCTGCCGCATCTGGCGCGCATGGCCGAGCGGGCGCAGGCGACGGGGCGGCAGTTCGCGGTGATGCTGCTGGACCTCGACCGGTTCAAGGAGGTCAACGACCGCTATGGCCATGCCGCCGGGGACGCGGTGCTGGCCGAGGTCGCGCGGCGGCTGCAGACGAGCCTGCGGCCCGCGGATCTTGTGGCGCGGATCGGCGGCGAGGAGTTCCTGGTCGCCATGCCCGACGCCCTGCCCGCAACTGCCCGCGCAACCGCCGAGCGGCTGTGCCGGGTGGTCGAGGCGCAGCCGGTGGCGCTGCCTCCCGGCGCGGGCGGGACGGTGCGCGTGACGGTCTCCATCGGGCTGAGCCTGGGCGGCCCGGGCCCGGGCGACCCGCGCGACCGGGCCTTCGGCTCCGACCCGGTGGAGACGGTGATGGCCCGCGCCGACGCGGCCCTCCTGCTGGCCAAGGCTGAGGGGCGCAACAAGGTGACGGTGGACCGCTCGGCCGCCTGAGCGCCCCGCGTCCTGGCCGCCGTCTCGCCCGACGCCCCCCACTGGCCCCAACTGGCTCCCCGAGCGGCCGGCCCCGGACCCAAGGACCGCATAGACAGCGGCCATCGCCACCGCTGGCAGGCCCACCCGCGCCCACCGCCCCTGCCTGCACCGGCTGCCCTGCCCCCCTCGAAGATCCGGGCCTCCCGCGCCTGCAATGCGGGGAGAGGAGGTGACGTGGACTGGCCTCGGGGAAGTGGCCGGGCCGCGAGACCCGTCACCCACCGCCGCGGACCGCACAGAGTGTAGCGCAGAGCAGGAGCACAACAGGGCCAGGGCGCCGGACTGGGGCGGCGCGCCGGACCGACATGTCGGGACGGAGGGCGGCCCGATCATCGTGCCAGTGCGCTGACCCGGCCGCGCCAGCTGCTTTGGCGAAAGGCGGCGCAGTGGCTGGAACCAAGCGAGCTGAGGAGCAGGTGCCACCGAAGGTGGACTGAGCGGGCGGGGGACGGGACATGGGGGCATGGCTGAGTGGGTGGGTGCGAGACGGTGGGCCCCCGCGGGCGCTGCCGGGGCGCGGTCGACGGCCAGTGCTTCTGGACAGGCGAGGAGGTGTTGAGGGCGGCCGCATCGCCCAGTGTTGCCAGTCGTTTGACGGCGGGGGTGAAGGGGTGCGGGTTTCGGAGGGTCAGGCGCGGCCGGAGACGACCATGAGTTCGCCAATGTTTTCGTGGGTGATGTAGCCGATCAGCCCGCCCGAGGGGCCGACCACACCCACCGCGGGGCTTTGTGCCCGCGCCATGGCCTCCATGGCAGCCTCGAGGGGCGCGGTCAGGGGCACGGTGGGGACCTCGCGGTTGATGTGCGGCGCGATGGGGCGGGCGCCGCGGCCCTCGGCCTCGGCCAGTGCGGCGTAGAGGGCGCGGCGGGTGAGCAGCCCCACCATGTGGCCCGAGGCGTCGACCACGGGGAACTCGTGCTGGGTGGTGCGGATCAGCGCCGCGGAGGCCTCGTTGAGCGAGGCGTGTTCGTCGAGCGACTCGAAGCTGGTGATCATGGCCGCGCGCACCCCGGTGTGGCGGCCGAAATCCTGCATCGCGACGAAGCTGCTCTCGGCGCCGGCGGCGATGAAGATGAAGATCGCGATCAGCACCAGAAGCGGGTTGACCGTGAGGAGGCCGAGGAAGCCGAACATGAAGGCCATGGCCTGCCCCGCGCCGGCGGCGACCCGCGTGGCCTTGACCCGAGGCATCCAGATCGACAGCACGGCGCGGAACACCCGGCCGCCGTCCATGGGAAAGGCCGGCAGCATGTTGAAGGCTACAAGGAACAGGTTGACCATGGCCACCCGCGCAAGGAACCCCTCGCGCGGGTCCTCGATCTGCATCAGCGTCTCGACATTCAGGTCGACCCGGAACAGGCCGACGATCACGAGGAAGATCACGACATTGACCGCGGGCCCCGCGAGCGCCACGGCGACCTCCTGCCCCGGCTTCTCCGGCATCCGCTCCAGCCGCGCCATGCCGCCGATGGGCAGGAGCGTGATGTCGGGCGTGGCGATGCCATAGCGCCGCGCCATCAGCGCATGGCCGTATTCATGCGCCACCACGCAGGCGAAGAGCACCAGGATGAACAGCACGTTCACCGCCGCCGCCAGCGGCCCCGCGGCAGCCCAGGCCACCGTGCCCACCCACAGAAGCAGCAGGAAGAAGGTGGCGTGCACCCGCAGTTCCGAGCCGAGCAGCCGGCCGATGGAGAAGGACCAGGTCATGGGGCCTCAAGTCTTGGACGTGCCCGAAATCTAGGCGCTGCGGCCGCCTGCGCAACAGGACCCACGCGGCTTTCATCGCGGTACGAAATTTTACCAATTGATAAAAAAACGGACCCATGCCAGCCTTCGCTCCAGAGCAAGCCAGCCAACCCGGGAGGTTGTCCGTGTCCTCACCCCAGACGCCCGGCATCGTGGCCGGACGGCTCGCGCCCCAGGCCATCGCCGAGAATTTTTCCGACATCCATCCCCGGCTCGATCCGCATGAGGCGCTGGTGGCGGCGGATCGGTGCTATTTCTGCCATGACGCGCCCTGCATCACGGCCTGCCCCACGGAAATCGACATTCCCCTGTTCATCCGCCAGATCCAGGCCGGCCAGCCCGAGGCGGCGGCGAAGACGATCTTCGACCAGAACATCCTCGGCGGCATGTGCGCCCGGGTCTGCCCCACGGAAAACCTGTGCGAGGGCGCCTGCGTGCGCGAGATGGCCGAAGGCAAGCCGGTGGAGATCGGCCGCCTGCAGCGCTATGCCAGCGACAGTCTGATGGAGGCGGGGGTCCATCCCTACGTCCGCGCGGCGGCGACGGGCAAGCGCGTGGCGGTGGTGGGGGCCGGGCCGGCGGGCCTGGCCTGTGCACACCGGTTGGCGATGCACGGCCATGACGTGATCGTTTACGAGGCGCGGGAGAAGCCGGGTGGGCTCGATGAGTATGGGATCGCCGCCTACAAGACGCCGGAGGATTTTGCGCAGGACGAGGTGGAGTGGCTCCTGCAGATCGGCGGGATCGAGATCCGGACGAGGCAGGCGCTGGGCCGCGAGATCACGCTGGAGGGGTTGCGGGCCGAGCATGACGCGGTGTTCCTTGGGATGGGGCTGGGCGGCGTCAACGCGCTGGGGGCCGAGGGCGAGGCGCGCGAGGGCGTGCGCGACGCCGTCGACTTCATCGCGGAACTGCGCCAGGCCGACGACCTGACGGCGCTGCCCGTGGGCCGCCATGTGGTGGTGATCGGCGGCGGCATGACGGCGGTCGACGCGGCCGTGCAGTCGAAGCTGCTGGGCGCCGAGCATGTGGCGCTGGTCTATCGCCGCGGTCCCGAGCGGCTCAGCGCCTCGGCCCACGAGATCGCCCATGCCCAGACGGCGGGCGTGCGGGTGATCACCAACGCCATGCCCGTGGCCGTCCATGGCAATGGCGCGGTGCGGGAGGTGGAGTTCGCCTATACCGAGGACACCCCCGAGGGCCTGCGCCAGACCGGGCAGAGGTTCCGCCTGGCCGCCGATCAGGTGTTCAAGGCCATCGGCCAGACGCTTGCGGGCGTGCCCGAGGTGCTGGAGATCGCCGGCGGCAAGATCGCCGTCACCGGCCCGGGTCGCACCACGCTGCCGGGTGTCTGGGCCGGCGGAGACTGCACCGCAGGGGGCGAGGACCTGACCGTCACCGCCGTCGCCCAGGGCCGCGACGCGGCCGAGGACATCCACGCCACGCTCAGCGCCTGACGCCACAGGGAGAGACCGCCATGGCCAACCTCGCCTCCGACTTCCTCGGCATCAATTCCCCCAACCCGTTCTGGCTGGCCTCGGCGCCGCCCACGGACAAGGAATACAACGTCGTCCGCGCCTTCCGCGCAGGCTGGGGCGGGGTGGTGTGGAAGACCCTCGGCCTCGACCCCCACATCGTGAACGTCAACGGGCCGCGCTATGGCGTGGTCTATGGGGCCGACCGGCGGGTGATGGGGCTCAACAACATCGAGCTGATCACCGACCGGCCGCTGGAGGTGAACCTGCGCGAAATCAAGAAGGTCAAGCGCGAGTGGCCCGACCGCGCCATGGTCGTCTCGCTGATGGTGCCGTGCGACGAGGCATCGTGGCGCACCATCCTGCCCATGGTCGAGGAGACCGGCGCCGACGGGGTGGAACTGAACTTTGGCTGCCCCCATGGCATGAGCGAGCGCGGGATGGGCTCGGCCGTGGGCCAGGTGCCCGAATACATCGAGATGGTTGCGCGCTGGTGCAAGGCGCACACCCGCATGCCGGTGATCGTGAAGTTGACGCCCAACATCACCGACATCCGCTACCCCGCCCGTGCGGCCAAGGCGGGCGGGGCCGATGCCGTCAGCCTGATCAACACGGTCTCGTCGATCACCTCGGTCAACCTCGACAGCTTCAGCCCGGAGCCCTCCATCGACGGCAAGGGCACCCATGGCGGCTATTGCGGCCCGGCGGTGAAACCCATCGCGCTGAACATGGTGGCCGAGATCGCCCGCGACCCCGAGACCCGCGGCCTGCCCATCA
>SKMM01000278.1 GCA_007121055.1 Paracoccaceae bacterium
AGCACCGCGGCGGTGGCGATCAGCACCACCAGCGGGCCGGTGGCGAGGCCGCGGGTGGTGGCGCTGATCAGCGCACCGGCCGCGCCCGAGGCAGCCCCGATCGCCGCCGACAGCGCGACCATGGCGCCCAGCGACCGGCTCCATTGCCGGGCGGCGGCCGCCGGCGCGATCAGCAGCGCCACCATCAGCACCACCCCCGCGAGTTGCAGCCCTACCACGATGGCCAGGGCGACCATCACGGTCAGCGCGGCCTCCAGCATCCCCACCGGAAACCCCTGCGCCCGGGCGAAATCGGCGTCGAAGCTGACGAGCTTGAACTCCTTCCACAGCCCCAGTACCAGCGCGAGCGCCAGCGCCCCCACCCCGCCCATGATCCACAGATCCGAAGGAAGGATCGCCGCCGCCTGCCCGAACAGGAAACTCGCGAGCCCTGCGCTGGCAGCACCCCCCTGCGCCTGCAGATGGGTCAGCAGCACCACCCCCAGGGCGAAGAACACGCTCAGCACGATGCCCAGCGCCGCGTCGGTCTTCAGCCGCGTGGTGCGCGTGATCAGCATCATCGCCAGCGCCGCCAGCGCCCCGGTGAAGAACGCCCCCGCGAGGATGTGGCCGAGGTCCCGGCTGCCGGCGATGAGGAACCCCAGGCACACCCCGGGCAGGGCGGCATGCGCCAGTGCATCGCCCAGAAGGCTCTGGCGGCGGAGCACCGCAAAGGCCCCCAGCATGCCCGAGATCGCGCCCAGCAGCGCCGCGCCCAGCAGGACCGTGCGCACCAGCTGCGAGGACAGGAGATCGGCCAGCGCGCTCACGGCGCCTCCGTCGGCACGGCGATCATCGCCAGTTGCCGGCCGTAGGCGGCGCGCAGGTTCTCGGGGGTGTAGACCGCGCGCACGGGGCCCTGGGCGATGATTCGGACGTTCAGCATCACCAGCCAGTCGAAATGGCTCTGCACCGTGGTGAGGTCGTGGTGGACGACGATGATGGTGCGCCCGGCGTCGCGCAGCCGCTTCAGCAGATCGATGATGACCGCCTCGGTGGTGGCATCGACGCCCGCGAGCGGCTCGTCGAGGATCAGGATCGGCGCGTCCTGTACCAGCGCGCGGGCCAGGAACACGCGCTGCTGCTGGCCGCCCGAGAGCTGGCTGATCTGACGCTCGGCGTAATCCTGCATGCCGACCTCGGCCAGCGCGGCCATGGCGCGGGTACGGGCCGCGCGCCCGGGGCGGCGCAGCCAGCCGAGGCTGCGGTAGAGCCCCATCTCCACCACATCGCGCACGGTGGTGGGGAAATCCCAGTCCACCGAATGGCGCTGCGGCACATAGCCGATGCGGCCGCGCATCCGGCCGACCTCGCGCCCGAGGAACCGGACATGGCCGGCCACCGGGCGCACGAGGCCGAGGGCTGCCTTGATCAGCGTGGATTTCCCCGCGCCGTTGGGCCCCACGATGGCGCACATCACGCCCCGCGGCACGTCGAGGTCGATGTCCCACAGCGCCGGCGTGGCGCCGTAGCTGACCGTCAGATCCTCGACATGCAGGGCCTGGTCGGGTTCGTGCAGGGCCGTGTCGTGGAGCGCGTCGGGCATGGGGGCCTCCGTGGCGGGCGGGGCGGGGCGCCCCGGCCCTCGATACCGCAAATCTCAGCGCGCGGCATCCCAGGCCTCCGCCCAGGGCGCCAGCGCCGCGGGCCAGTCGGGCGCGGTGCCGCCCAGCGCCTGCGTGATCGTCAGCGTGTTGGCGCGGATCATCCCGATATAGGTGCCCTCGGGCGTGCCGTCGTCGCCCATGGCGTCGGAAAAGAGCTCGCCGCCGATCGCGACGTCATGGCCGCGGGCGCGGACCTCGGCCACCAGCGCCTCGATGGTGCGGGGGCTGACGGTGGTCTCGACGAAGACGGCCGGGACGCGGCGCTCGATCACGAACTCGGCGACGGCGCGGATGTCGGCTATGCTGGCCTCGGCGGCGGTGGAGAGGCCCTCGATGGCCTCGGAGGCCTCGATGCCGTAGGCGTCGGCGAAATAGAAGAAGGCGTCATGGGCGGTGACGAGGATGCGCCCGCCCTCGGGGATGGAGGCGATGGCCGCGCCGACCCAGCCATGCAGCGCGTCGAGCTGGCCGCTCAGGTCGGCGACATTGTCGTCCATGGCCGCGGCGCAGTCCGGGCGCTGCTCGGCGATGGCCCCGGCGATGACCGGAGCGATGCGGGCCCAGCGGCTGACATCCATCCACAGATGCGGATCGATCCGCCCGGGCGCGTCGGGGTCGTCGAGCAGGTCGGCCGGGTCGAGGCTGGCTTGCGCGAGCCCCAGCGTCGGGATGCGGTCGCGGAACCCGTCCAGCACGTCGGCCAGCCGTTCCTCGAGCGTGCGGTCGACATAGAGGATCAGATCGGCCCCCGCGATGGCGCGCACGTCGGAGGGGGTGGCGGAATGGTAATGCGGGTCCACCCCCGGCCCCATCAGGGTGGAGACCGCGGCGCAGTCACCCGCCACCGTCTGCGCGATGTCGGCGATCATCCCCACCGTGGCCAGAACCTGCAGCGGCGCCTCTCCGGCGCCCGCGGGGGAGGTGAGCGCCAGCATTGGCGCGAGCGCCGCAGCGGCCAAAGGTCGGGCCGACCTGGTGGGAAAACTGGCCATGACGGCCCTCCGTGAGGTTGCTCGATCAAGTAGTTATATGGTATTGCGAGTCACTTGCAAGAAAGCTGTGTGAGCTTCTTTCTCGCGGTGCCTTGGGGGCGAAGCGTCTGTCCGGTCATTGGCAGGGCTGGGATCAGGCCCCATAAAACCGATTGAGGCTCCCCGGGCTGCGTGATTCGAACTCCCGAACAAAGGGGGCATGATGAGCGGGCGTTTCTGGTTGAGCGACGCGCAGATGGAGCGGCTGCGGCCGTTTTTCCCGAAGTCCAGAGGCAAGCCGCGGGTGGATGACCGGCGGGTTCTGAGCGGGATAATCTACATTCAGAAGAACGGGTTGCAGTGGAAGGACGCGCCCGCCGTCCATGGGCCACCGAAGACGCTCTGCAACCGGTTCGTGCGCTGGTCCCGCATGTGCGTGTTCGCCAGGATCTTCGTGGAACGCGCCCGGCTGGGGGCCGATGGCGACGTGATCATGATCGACAGCACCCATCTCAAGGCCCACCGCACGGCGGCAAGCCTCGCAAAAGGGGGACCCGACCGTGGGCCATCGGACGGACCAGAGGCGGGCTGAACTCGAAGCTTCACATGCTGTGCGACGGGCTGGGCCGGCCGCTGACCTTCTTCCTGTCGCCCG
>SKMM01000176.1 GCA_007121055.1 Paracoccaceae bacterium
CAGCCCGCCCCCCGCCGCCGCAGAGCGCCGCCCGCTGGGGCCACGCCTGGCCACCGGGATGGCCGCCTTCGACACGCTTCTGCCCCTCGTGCGCGGCCAGCGCATGGGCCTCTTTGCCGGCTCCGGCGTGGGCAAATCGGCGCTGCTGGCGCGATTCGCGCGCGGCGTCACCGCCGATGTCGTGGTCATCGCCCTCATCGGCGAACGCGGGCGCGAATTGCGCGAGTTCACCGAGCGCGTGCTGGGTCCCGAGGGCATGTCCCGCGCGGTGGTCGTCGCCGCCACCTCGGACCAGTCTCCGCTGATCCGCCGCCGCGCCGCCTGGGCCGCCATGGCCGTGGCCGAGCATTTCCGCGATGCCGGCCGCCATGTCCTGTTCCTGGCCGATTCGATCACCCGCTTCGCCGAGGCGCACCGCGAAATCGCCGTCGCCAGCGGCGAGGAGGCGGGCCTGCGCGGCTGGCCCCCGTCGCTGTCGCACATGATCATGTCGCTCGCCGAACGCGCCGGCCCCGGCCCCGAGGGCATGGGCGACATCACCGCCGTCCTCAGCGTCCTCGTCCCCGGCTCGGACATGGAGGACCCGGTGGCCGACATCCTGCGCGGCGTGCTCGACGGCCATGTCGTCCTCGACCGCGCCATCGCCGAGCGTGGCCGGTTTCCAGCCGTGGACCTGCTGCGCTCGGTCTCGCGCAGCCTGCCCGACGCAGCCTCAGAGGAAGAAAACGCGCTCATCTCCCGCGCCCGCGCCCTGCTCGGCGCCCATGCGCGGGCAGAACTGATGCTCCAGGCCGGCCTCTACAGCGCCGGCAGCGACCCCATGGTGGATGCCGCGGTCAAGGTCTGGCCCGCCCTCGACGCCTTCCTGTCAGAGCCCGCCCCCGGAGACCCCGAGGCCAGCTTCACCCGCCTGCGCCAGTGCCTCGGCCCCGCCGGACAGTCCCGGCCGGCGCCCCATCCGATGCCTGCCTGAGCCCGCCTCAGGCCATCGCCAGCGGCACCGGGTCCGGCGCCAGAATCCCGGCCGCCTCCAGCAGCAAATCCTCGCGGAACTGATCGGCGAGGATCTGCACCCCAATCGGCGGGCTGTCCGCCCCAGACATCGCCACCGAAATCCCCGGCAGCCCCATCAGCGGCGGGGCGATCATCGGCATCTGCGCCTCGAGCACCGCGTCGAAGGCAGCCTCCGAACCCACGTCGCAATGGTCGGAAAACGGCGTCTCGCCGGACACCGGGCACAGCACCAGCGGCCAGTCCGCGAGGAAGGTCCGCCACTCCCGCACCAGCCGGGCGCGCACCTGCAGCGCCAGCATCACGCCGTCGACCGTCAGCGCCGGCACATGCCGGCCCAGCTGGGTCGCGACGAACAGGGCATCCGGATCGCCCTCCTCCTCCAGCTTGGCGCCGAAGGCGAGCTGCGTCTCGGCCATCCACAGCCGCAGCTGCATTTCCATCGCCTCGCGCAGCGGCGGGGTGGCCACCGCATCCACCTCGTAGCCCGCCTCCGCCAGCCGCGCCGCAGCCGCGCGCACCGCCGCGCGTACCGGCTCGGCGACCTTCAGGCCATCCGGCGCGTCCATCACGGCCACCCGCCGCGGCACGCCGCGCCCCCGCAGCGGCATCGGCTGGTACCAGGCATCCCGCGGATCCTGCGCGGCCATCGCCTCCAGCCCAAGCCTGAGATCCTCGACCGACCGCGCGAGCGGCCCCGACACGGCCATCAGCTGCCCGCCGATCAGCCGCTCGCCGGTGGTGAAATTCGTGGCCGGCACCCGCCCCAGCGAGGGCCGCAGCCCATGCACCCCGCAGGCATAGGCCGGATAGCGGATCGAGCCCGCGATGTCGGTGCCATGCGCCATCGCTCCGATCCCCGCCGCCACCGCCGCCCCCGCGCCGCCCGAGGATCCCCCCGGCGTCAGCGCCAGATCCCGCGGGTTGCGCGTCGCCCCATGCAGCCCGTTGCGCGTGAACCAGCGCAGCGAAAACGCCGGTGCATTCGTCCGCCCCACGATCACCGCGCCCGCCTTGCGCAGATTCGCCACCACCGGGTTGTCGATTTCTGCCACCATGTCGGCCTGCAACCGCAGACCGTTGGTGGTGGCAAACCCCGCCTGGTCCACATTGACCTTAACCGTCACCGGCACACCCGCCAGCGGTCCCAGCGCTTCGCCCCGCGCCCGCGCCGCATCCACCGCATCCGCCGCCGCCAGCGCCGCCTCATCCATCCGCTGGACCACGGCATTGAGCACCGGATTGACCGCCTCCAGCCGCGCCAGCGCCGACGCCACGGCCTCGCGCGCCGACAGCGCCCCCCGGGCGATCTCCTGCGCCAGCGCGCTTGCGGTCAGGGTCCAGGGCTCGGCCATGCGCTCTCCTTTCGACATGTCGGACCACAGGGCAGGGGCCCGCCGCCAATGTCAACCGGCCCCGCTTGACCCCACTGTCCCGCCCGCCCATGGAGGCGCCAACGCAGAAAGGTCGCCCCATGCCCACCTACACAGCCCTCACCACCCTGCCGGGCGAGCCCGCCGCCCAGGCTCTGGCCGAGGCCCTGGAGGCGCTCGATCCCCAGGGCGTCGGCGTGTTCGAGCTGGAGGACGGCCGCGGGTTGTGGGAGGTCGGCGGCTATTTCGACCACGCCCCCGACCCGGTGGCCCTGGCGCTGCTGGCCGCCGCCCACGGCGCGCGCGACTTCGCCGTGTCCGAGCTGCCCGAGACCGACTGGGTCGCCCATGTCCGCCGCGAGCTTTCGCCGGTGGAGGCCGGGCGCTTCTTCGTGCACGGCAGCCATGACGCGGACCGCGTTCCCGAAGGCCGCATCGCGCTGCTCATCGAGGCCGCCATGGCCTTCGGCACCGGCCACCACGGCACCACGCTCGGGTGCCTGCGCGCGCTGGACCGCCTCGCGGAGGACTGCACCCCGCGAACCGTGGCCGACATCGGCGCGGGCACCGCCGTCCTCGCCATGGCCGCCGCCCGTGTCTGGCCGCAGGCCATCGTCATCGCCTCGGACCTCGACCCGGTTGCCACCGACGTCGCGCGCGCCAACCTTGCCGTCAACGGGCTGGAGGGCCGCGTCACCTGCCTCACCGCCTCCGGCTTTGACGCACCCGAGCTCGCCGGCCCCTTCGACCTCATCCTCGCCAACATCCTCATGGGACCGCTGATCGAGCTTGCCCCAGCCACCGCCACCCACCTCGCGCCCGGTGGCTCCGCCATCCTCTCGGGCCTCCTGACACACCAGGCCGAGGCCGTGCTCGGCGCCCACACCGCCGCCGGCCTGACGCTGGAAGCGCGCGAGGATCTCGGGGACTGGACCACGCTGATCCTGCGCCGCCCCGCCTGACCCCCTACGCCCCCGTGACTTGACCGCCGCGCCCCCCGGGACCACCCTCGCCACTGTCCACAGCGCGGAGGGTCCCATGTCCGAAATCTTCCTGAGTCGCGCAGCGCGCTCGGCGGTCAGCCTGCACCGAACCGGACTGCTGGCCCCGGTGGCCGGTCTTGCCGTGGTCGGCGGCTCGGCCGCGGTACTGCAGGCGCTGGCGGCGCTCTACCCCGAGGCCGCCGTCGCCTCGGCCGACATCGGCAGCTGCAACGTCCTGCAGGGAGATTTCGGCTGCGGCCACGGTCTGGGCTGCGCCTGCCACATGCTGCCTGACCCAGACACCTTCCCCGGCTGACCCCATCCCGGCGCCATCGGTCCGACCCCGATGGGCGGCGGTGCATCCCCGCCGGTGACGTCGGGGCACACGGCTCACGACCGCAGGCCGGCGCCGGAGGCGGCGCATGCCGACCCGGGCCACGGGTTGATTGCAAACAGACGGCCTGCCTCCGCAACCTGCCCCCGGTCTCGGAGACGTCTCCCCCCGGCCGACCCCCTGACCGCCCAAACTCCGGCAAGGACAGGCGGACCGAGGTGCCACCTGCCAAACGCAGGGTGGCCTGCGTCCTGCGCGCCGGTCTCCGGTAGTGCATGGGCATGGCCTGGCTTGCGTGCCGCGGTGGGCCCCTCCCGCTCCCGGGCCTTCGTGGCTTCCCAGCCGCCCGAAGCAGCCGGCGGGAACGGCGGATGCCGCCACAACCATGACGTGGCCGCGGACCTTGCCGGTGCTGCCGGACGCGGTTCTCCCTTTCCGTCGCACCCTGGACAAGCCGGCGAACGCCGCGCTCACCAGTGAGGGCAGGGGGTTTCGGCACCGTATAAGGACCCTCCGCGCCGCAGCGCGGACGCCGCGGCATCCAGCGGCCGCACCGGGGTCCCGAAGCCCTGGGACCAGCCGTCCCGTCGAGCGCCTCGGCGGTACCGTCCCCGACGAGGTCCGGCATCGGATGATGCGCGAGCCCTCGCAAGACGGCGCCGAGGGGCTGAAGATCGGCCTCGGGGACCGGGTGAGCCCTGTACCGCCGATGCCCTGCTGCCGAAGCATGGTCCGGCGCCCCCTCGAAACAGCCATGTCTTTCCTCGACCAGGACTGCCGGGCGGACCGAGCCAGCGCCTCTCGCTCTGGTATGGATGCGCACCAGCCGGGCCTGGGATTGCGGGTGAGGCTCTGCGCACAGTCTCGGGACTCCGATCCGGCCCCGCGCCCCCGCACTGCCCCTTGACAGCCGGCGCGGGCGGGTCTTTCTCTACCTTCACAAACAAAGATCCACGGGGTGCCCCGATAGGGGGCTGAGAGCCCGCCATGTCCCGTCCGGACAACGCGGAAACCCGTCGAACCTGATCCGGCTCGTACCGGCGGAGGGATGGACCCATGACGCGACCCGCGCGCTTTTCCGCATGTTTCGGCCCCTGCGGTCCCGTTCTGGGGGAGGGTTCGGCATGGATGTCCTGACCGCCCCCGTCGCGCTGGCCACGCTGGCGGCCGCGGCGCTCACCTTCATCGCCATCGGCCTGATCGCGGCGCGGGGGATGCAGACCGGGCCGCGCGCGCATGTCACTGCCTATGACAGCATGTCGGGCCCCGCCACGGCCTCGACGGTGCTGGCGACCAGCCTCGGCGCGTGGATCCTCTTCGCTCCGGCCGAGATCGCCACCTGGGGCGGGCTCACGGCGGTGATCGGCTATGCCTGCGCGGCAGCCGCGCCGCGCTTTGCCCATGCCGTCCTCGGGCTGCGGATGCGGGCGCTGATGCCGCGGCAGGTTGCGATGACCGACTTCCTGCGCCGCCGTTTCGGGCGGGGGATGCACGGCTTCGGGCTGGTGGTGATGCTGTTCTTCCTGGTGACCACCGTCGCGGCCGAGGTCACGGGCATGGCGCTGCTGCTCGCGCTGATCGCCGAGGTGCCGCTCTGGCTGACGGCAGCGCTGACGCTGGCGGCGACGCTGCTCTACACCGCCATCGGGGGGCTGCGCGCCTCGATCCTGACGGACCGGGTGCAGATCCTGGTGATCCTGCCCGCGCTGGTGGCGATGGTGGCGATGGCCGCCTGGCAGATGCAGGGCTTCGTGCCGGCGCTGCGCACCGTGGCGGCCGAGCGGCCCGAGCTTGTGGCCTTGGGCAACCTCTCGGGCTGGCAGACGGCGGCGAGCCTGATCCTGGGCCTGACCGCCACGAGCCTGTTCAACCAGGGCTACTGGCAGCGGGTCTATGCCGCCCGCGACAGCCGCGCGCTGGTGGGCGGCTTCGTGACCGCGGGGCTGGCGGTGATGCCCATCGTGCTGATCCTCGGGCTGATGGGTTTCGTGGCACTGGGCTCGGGGCTGGCCGACCGGCCTTCGGTGGCGCTGTTCGCCGTGGTACTGGAGGCGACGCCCACCTGGTTCGCCGTGATCATCGTCCTGCTGGGCGTCGCGCTGGTGATGAGCAGCGCCGACACCGCCCTCAACGCCATCTCCAGCATCGTGACGGCGGACCTGCCGCGGGCCTTCCCGGCGCTCTCGGGCCGGCGGCTGCTGGCGCTGGCGCGCTGGTCGGGGCTGATCGTGGCGGTGCCGGCGCTGTTGGTGGCCGCGCAGGGGTGGAGCGTCCTGTACCTCTTCCTGCTCGCAAACCTGTTCTGCGTGGCAGCCGCAGGCCCGGCCGTGGTGGGGCTCTACAGCCGGCATCTGTCGGGGCGCATGGCGGTCTGGGCCACGGCGGTGGGCCTGATCGCGGGCCTGGCGCTCTTCCCCGACCCCGGGATGGGCCGTGGCCACCTTCTGGGCGCCTATGTCGCCGCCCTCCTGCTGCCGCTTGCGCTGATGGCGCTGTCCCGGATCCTCGCCCCGCGGCCGCTGGGTCAGGCCTTCGACTTCGCCTGCCTGCGCACGGGGTGATGCCCGGCTGCGTCTGGCCGGTCCACTGCGTGACGGGCGGGCCCCAGTCGCCGGACCGGACAGGACGGCAACGGGATGCCATCCCGTTGCCGTCAGCGCAGACGACCCGGGCTCCCTCGCCCTGGCCCACGCACAGACCTGGCCGGGGGTGCCCCGGCGTGCGCCCAAGCTAAAGTGAACGTGGCCCGCTCGACAGGTCCGTTCGCTGTACCGAAAAGATGGTCGCGTCGGCGCGCCTCCCTGCGACGGCACCCCCATTCGACCCGGCGGTCGTGTTTGCCAACGGCGCAGGCACCGCGCGCAGCACAGGGCGCCTGTCGTCCGGCGAGACTGGACGAGGTCTTCACGAGGGCGCGGCCCGGCCGGGAACCGTCGGACCGCCGCCGACACACCCCGGTCCCCAGACGTACCCGGTTCAGACCCGCGAGGAGAGACAGAGCATGGAAACAGACGTACAGGACGCCCGGAAGCCCGCACCGTCCGCCCCGCGCGGCACGAGGGTTCCGGTGACCGTGGCCCATGGGGACGGCATCGGGCCCGAGATCATGAAGGCGAGCCTGCGGGCGCTGCTTGCCGCCGGGGCCGAGATCGAGATCGAGGAGATCGAGATCGGCGAAAAGGTCTACCAATCCGGGCACAGCGCCGGCCTCACGTCCGAGGCTTGGGACAGCCTGCGCCGCACCGGCGTGTTCTACAAGGCCCCCATCACCACCCCCCAGGGCGGCGGCTTCAAGAGCCTGAACGTCACCGTGCGCAAGACGCTGGGCCTGTATGCCAACATCCGCCCCTGCGTCTCCTACGCGCCCTTCATCGCCACCAAACACCCCGAGATGGACCTCGTGATCGTGCGCGAGAACGAGGAGGACCTCTATGCCGGCATCGAGCACCGGCAGACCGACGAGGTCTACCAGTGCCTCAAGATCATCTCGCGCCCGGGCAGCGAGAAGATCATGCGCTACGCCTTCGAGTTCGCCCGCGTCCACGGCCGGAGCAAGGTCACCTGCTTCAGCAAGGACAACATCATGAAGCTGACCGACGGGCTGTTCCACAAGGTCTTCGACGAGGTCGCCGCCGAATACCCCGGCATCGAGAACGAGCACTGGATCGTGGACATCGGCGCGGCCCGCCTCGCGGACACGCCCCGCGTCTTCGACGTGATCGTGATGCCGAACCTCTACGGCGACATCCTCAGCGACGTGGCCGCCCAGATCACCGGCTCGGTGGGGCTGGGCCCCTTGGCCAACATCGGCACGCATTGCGCGATGTTCGAGGCGATCCACGGCTCCGCCCCACCCATCGCCGGGCAGGGCATCGCCAACCCCTCGGGGCTGATGCTGGCGGGCGTGATGATGCTGGTGCATATCGGCCAGCCCGCGGCCGCCGAACGGCTCCACAACGCCTGGCTGCGCACCATCGAGGACGGCGTGCACACCGTCGACATCTGGCGCGAGGGCGTCTCGCGCGAGAAGGTCGGCACCGACGCCTTCGCCGATTCCGTGATCGCCCGGCTGGGGCAGACGCCGCAGACCCTGCCGGCGGTTTCCTACGCCGCGGACACCGAGCCGATGGTCCTGCCCGAGCCGAAGCGTGCGGCGCCCGCCGTCAAGGCGCTGGTGGGGATCGACGTCTTCGTCCATTCGACCCTCTCGCCCGATAATCTGGCCGCCCGCATGAAGACGGCCGAGACCGCGGCCCTGGAACTGGCCCTGATCACCAACCGCGGCGTGAAGGTCTGGCCCGGCGGCCTGCCCGAGACCTTCTGCACCGACCACTGGCGCTGCCGCTACATGGCCGTGCCAGGCACGGGTTTCGACAACGCCGCGGTGGCGGACCTCCTGCGCGTCCTCGCGCAGGCGGGCATCGACTTCATCAAGACCGAACACCTCTACACCTTCGACGGCGCGCCCGGCTATTCGCTCGGCCAGGGACAATAGGCACGGTGCAGCCCCGGCGCCCTGGCCGGGTCCCGCGGCGGTGGAGCGCTCAGCGCTCCACCAGCACCGAGCACTGCGCGTGCCGGACCACCCGGGCAGCAGTGGAGCCGATGAAGTAATCCGAAAAACCAGGGACATGGGAGCCGATCAGGATAAGATCTGCCCCGTGATCCTTGGCGGCCTCGAGGATGTTGGTGGGCGCGTTGCCCTCGCGGATGTCGTAATCCGCATGGACCTTGCCCGCCCCCGCGCCCAGCGACTCGAGCTTGCGCAGGACGTCGCGGCGCCGTCCGGACAGCTGTTCGCGCGGCAGCGTGGCCGCGAGATAGGGCGGCAGCGGCTCCATCACATGCACGAGCACGATGGACCCGCCGCGGTCCAGCAACGCGCGGGCGCGTTCCACCAGCGCGCGGCCGACCCCGGTGCCGCCCAGGGCGACCGGTACGATGATCTTGCTGTACATCTTCTCCTCCCTCACTGCGGCCCCTCCCGGCGTCTTCTCCGGGCCGCGCACCCCGGTCTAGCGCGGGATGTCGAAGCCGGGAGGCGCCAGTTCGAACCCATCGAAGCGGAAGCCGGGCGAGACCGTGCAGCTTACCAGCGTCCAGGGCCCGGCCGAGCGCGCGGCCTGCCAGTAGCCCGCCGGCACGATGAGCTGCGGCATCTCGCCCGCCAGCAGGTCGGGACCCAGCGCGTGGTCCACCGCGGGCCCCTCGTCCTGCGAGGCCATGCTGAGCGTCAGGGGCGCGCCGACGTGGAAGTGCCAGATCTCGGTGGCGTCCACGCGGTGCCAGTGGCTCGACTCGGCCTCTGTGAGCAGGAACAGGATGGCGGTGCCGACCGGGCGCTGACCGGCGGGGGCGTCGGCGGCCCAGGTCTGGCGATACCAGCCGCCCTCGGGGTGGCGCGACAGGCCTAGTGCGGCGATGATTCCCTCGGCTGTCATGGGCGCCAGCCTAGACGAACGGGCGGCGGCCGCAATGCGGGGGCGTCACTCGGCGGCAATCTTGATGACGGGCTCCATGGAGGCGAGGTCTTCGGCCGACAGGTGGCACTTGATCTGATGGCCGGTGGCGAGCTCGACCATGGGCGGCACCTCGGTCTCGCACTTGTTGCCGGCAACCTTGGACTTCCAGCGGCAGCGGGTCTGGAAGGGGCAACCCGGCGGCGGGTCCATGGCCGAGGGGATGTCGCCCTCCAGCACGATGCGCTTCTTCTGAACCTTCGGGTCGGCGATCGGCACGGCGGACAGCAGCGCCTCGGTGTAGGGGTGGTAGGGGGGCGAGAAGACCTGGTCGGTCGAGCCCAACTCCACCACATGGCCGAGATACATGACCATAACGCGATCAGACAGATAGCGCACGATGCTCAGGTCATGGCTGATGAACAGCAGCGTCGTGCGGTTCTGCCGCTGGATCTCCATCAGCAGGTCGGTCACGGCCGCCTGCACCGAAACGTCGAGCGCCGAGACGGGCTCGTCCGCCACCACCACCTTGGCGCCCCCGGCGAAGGCGCGGGCGATGCCCACCCGTTGCTTCTGGCCGCCCGAAAGCTGGCGCGGCATGCGGTCGGCGAATTCGCGCGGCAGCTTCACGAGATCCAGAAGCTCCAGCATCCGGGCATGGCGCTCCGCGTCGTTGCGGCCCTCGCCGAAGATCTCCAGCGCGCGGATGATCTGCCGGCCCACGGTCATCGAGGGGTTCAGGGTATCGAAAGGATTCTGGAACACCATCTGCACGCTGGAGACGGTATCTGTGTCGCGTTTCTGTATGGGCGTGTCGTGGATGTCCTGGTTGTAGAGCATGATGGTGCCCGAGGTCGCCGTCTCCAGCCCCATCAGGACCTTGGCGAAGGTGGACTTGCCGCAGCCCGACTCGCCCACGATGGCCAGCGTCTCGCCCTCGCGGGCGTCGAAGGTCAGCGTCTCGTTGGCCTTCACCACCCGCGTGTCGCCGCCGCCAAACAGGGCGGAGGCGGAGACCTCGTAGTATTTCCGCACGTCCTCCATGCGCAGCACGGGGTCGCCCACGGGGGTCTTGGCGTGTTTCGCCGCGGCCTCGGGGGGCTTGTCCCAGTCGATCTCGCGCGTGCGGATGCAGCGGCTGAAGTGGCGGTCGCCAGGGACCTCGACCATGGCGATCTCGGCGGCGTCGCAGCGGCCCTTGTCGAAATAGTTGCAGCGGGGGCCGAAGTTGCAGCCCGGCGGGCGTTCATGGGGCAGGGGGAAGTTGCCGGGGATCGCCACCAGGGGGAGCGCGTTCTTGTCCGCGCCGGGCAGCGGGATCGAGCGGAACAGTGCCTGGGTGTAGGGGTGGCGCATCCGCTGGAACACCTCGCGGACATTGCCGGTCTCCACCGCCTCGCCGGAATACATCACGGTGATGCGGTCGCAGGTCTCGAGGATCAGCCCGAGGTTGTGGGAGATGAACAGCATCGAGGTGCCGTATTTCCGGCCCAGTTCCTTCACCAGCTCCACGATCCCGGCTTCCACGGTCACGTCGAGGGCGGTGGTGGGCTCGTCGAGGATCAGGAGCGCCGGCTCGGCCATCAGCGCCATGGCGATGACGATGCGCTGCTGCTGGCCGCCCGAGAGCTGGTGGGGATAGGCTTGCAGGATGCGGTCGGGGTCGGGCAGGCGCACGTCGGCCACCATCCGGCGGGCCCGTTCCATCGCCTCGCGTTTGCCCATGCCCCGGTGAATCATCGGAACTTCAGCCAGTTGCGTGCCGACCTTCATGGCGGGGTTCAGCGACGCCATGGGCTCCTGATAGATCATCGCGATCTCGGAGCCACGGATCCGCCGCAGCTCGGCCTCGGACATGGTGGCGAGGTCGCGGCCCTTGAACTTGATCGACCCGCCGGTGATGCGGCCGTTGACCCCCAGATCGCGCATCACCCCAAGCGCCACGGTGGACTTGCCGCAGCCCGACTCGCCCACCAGGCCCATCGCCTCGCCCGGCAGCACGGTGACGGAGAAATCCATCACCGCCGGGATCTCGCGCATCCGGGTGAAGAAGGAGATCGACAGATTCTCGATCTCGAGGATGGGCTCGGTCATGATCTCAATCCCTCAGGCTTTCTTCCCGCAACCCGTCCGCCAGCAGGTTGAGGCCCAGAACCAGGCTCATGAGCGCGATGGCGGGGACGAGGGCGGCGTGGGGGAAGGCGGTCAGCAGGCGGCGGCCGTCGTTGATGGTGGAGCCCCAGTCGGGGCTCTCGGGGGAGACGCCGAGGCCGAAGAACCCGAGCGTGCCCAGCAGGATCGTGGTGTAGCCGATGCGCAGGCAGAAATCCACGATCAGGGGACCGCGGGCGTTGGGCAGGATCTCCCACAGCATGATGTACCAGGGCCCTTCGCCGCGGGTCTGGCCGGCGGCGACGTAGTCGCGCGACTTGATGTCCAGCGTCAGGCCCCGGACGATGCGGAACACGGTGGGAGCGTTTACGAACACCACCGCCACGAAGACGTTCAGCAGGTTCGGCGACATCCCCCAGATCCCCAGCGGGTCGGCGTTGAAGGCAAGGCCCGCGTAGATCCAGAGCCCCACCACGAGAACCGTGCCGATGTAGAGCGCGCGCTTGACCGGCTGCATGAAGTAGCGCGCGTTGAACAGCACCGTCAGGAACACGATGGGCATCAGGAACAGCACCGCAGCCATGTACATGGGGATGCCAACCTGCACGATCTCGGGCGTCACCAGCAGGTAGAAGAGCAGGATCACCGGGAAGGCCAGCACGAGGTTGGCAAGGAACGTCAGCCCGGTGTCGA
>SKMM01000218.1 GCA_007121055.1 Paracoccaceae bacterium
GGCGCGGGGGAGGGTGGCGGGCCGTTCCGGCGCCGAGCCGCGGCCCAGCGGTCGATGATTGGGCCGACCACCGCAGACAGGAGCGATTGATGCGCCTAACTTCCGTTGCCGTCGTTGCGGCCTTCGCCGCAGCCCCCGCCTTTGCGGGCGATCCCGCCGCCGGTGAGCGCCAGTGGCGCCAGTGCCAGGCCTGCCACATGATCGTCAGCCCCGATGGCGAGACCATCCAGCGCGGCCAGCGCACCGGCCCGAACCTCTATGGTGTGGCCGGCCGCGAAGCCGGCGCGGTGGAGGATTTCCGCTATTCGCCGGCGATGGTCGCGGCCGGCGAGGCAGGCCTCGTCTGGACCGAGGAGAATTTCGTGGCCTATGTGGAGAACCCCACCGGGTTCCTGCGCGAATTCCTGGACGACAATTCCGCGCGCGGGTCGATGGCGTTCCAGCTGCGCTCGGGGGCCGAGGATCTGTTCGCCTATCTGGAGAGCGTGTCGTCGGAGTGATCCGACCCGACACGGGGTCTCCAAGGGGCCGCAGCCACGCGCTGCGGCCCTTTTGCGTGGCGCTTGTCTGGCCTCTGCGATCGGGTGGCGTTAGGCAAGGGGGACAACCACGGGGGGCGGCATGGACGATCTGATCACGAAGGGCGCGGTGGAGGTGACCGGGCTGCTGGCGCGCGGCGAGGTGTCGGTGGAGGAGCTGGTGCAGGCGCTGGAGGCGCGCATCGCAGTGGTCGATCCCGTGGTTAACGCCCTGCCCACGCGGTGTTTCGACCGCGCACGCAAGGTCCGGCCGGTGGCGCCGTTGCATGGTCTGCCGGTGGCGATCAAGGACCTGACCCCCACCGCCGGGGTGCGGACGACCTACGGATCGACCATCTATGCCGACCATGTGCCGCAGGCCGACGGGCATCTGGTGGAACGGGTGGAGGCCGCGGGCGGTGCGATCTACGCCAAGTCCAACACGCCGGAGTTTGGCGCGGGGGCGCAGACCTTCAACGCGGTGTTCGGCATCACCCGCAACCCCTGGAACACCGCGCTGACGCCGGCGGGCAGTTCCGGGGGGGCTGCGGTGGCGCTGAAGACGGGGATGGCGTGGCTGGCCCATGGTTCGGACCTGGGCGGCAGCCTGCGCAACCCGGCGAGCTTCTGCGGCATCGTCGGGCTCCGCCCCGCGCCGGGCCGGGTGCCGCGGGGGCCCTCGGCCGACCCGTGGGGCAGCCTGTCGGTGGACGGGCCCATGGCGCGCAGCGTGGCCGACACGGCGCTGTTCCTCGATGCCCTGTCGGGGTGGGACACGCGCGAGGCGCTGAGCCTGCCCGCGCCCGACACAAGCTTCCTCGCTTCGGCGCAGGCCCCGCGCCTGCCCCGCCGGGTGGCATTCAGCCCCGATCTGGGCGGCTTGACCCCGGTGGATCCGGAGGTGGCGGAGATCTGCGCCGCTGCCGCCCGGAGGCTGGAGGCGATAGGCGTGGTGGTGGAGGAGGCGAGCCCGGACTTCTCGGGTGCGCACGAGACCTTCCAGACGCTGCGGGCGTTGGGCTTTGCCGCTGGGCACGCCGATCACCTGCGGGATCATAGGGACAAGCTGAAGGGCTCGGTGATCTGGAACACCGAGAAGGGATTGGCGCTGAGCGGCGAGGAGGTGGGCCGTGCGCTGCGCCACCGCGGCGTGCTGATGGGCCGGATGCGGGCCTTCATGGAAGGCTATGATCTGCTGCTGAGCCCGGCCACCATTGTGCCGGCCTTCCCGGTGGAGCAGGAGCATGTGACGGAGTGCGCGGGCGTGACCTTCGACACCTACATCGACTGGCTCGCCATCGCCTATGCCATCACGCTGACGGGCCACCCGGCGCTGTCGCTGCCCTGCGGGTTCACGGCCGCGGGCCTGCCGGTGGGGCTGCAGATGGTGGGCGGCTGGCAGGGGGAGGCGGCGCTTCTGTCCGCCGCCGCCGCGCTGGAGGCCGATCTGGGTCTCGACGCGGGGCCCATAGACCCGCGCGGGCCGGCCTGAGGGTCAGCCGGCCTCGGTGGTGGGCCAGGCCTCGATCAGTTGGGCGTCCGACAGGCGGCGGTAGGTGCCGCGGCGGGACACCAGGTCGGCGTGGCTGCCAAGCTCGGTGATGCGGCCCGATTCGACCACGGCGATGCGGTCGGCGCCGCGGATGGTCGCCAGCCGGTGGGCGATGACGAGGACGGTGCGGCCGCGGGCGAGTTCTTCGAGGGACGCCTGGATCTGGCGTTCGGTTTCGGTGTCGAGGGCCGAGGTCGCCTCGTCGAGGATCAGGACCGGCGGGTTCTTCAGGAAGATGCGGGCGATGGCGACGCGCTGTTTCTGCCCGCCCGAGAGTTTGACGCCGCGTTCGCCGATCACGGTGTCGAGGCCGTCGGGCAGGTCGGCGATCATCGCCTCCAGCCGGGCGCGGCGGGCGGCGTCGACTATTTCGGCCTCGGTTGCGTCGAGGCGGCCGTAGGCGATGTTCTCGCGCAATGTGCCGGCGAAGAGGAACACGTCCTGGCTGACGATGCCGATCTGGCGGCGGAGCGAGGTCTGGGTGACGTCGCGGATGTCGTGGCCGTCGACGGTGATGCGGCCGCCCTGCACCTCGTAGAACCGCGGCAGGAGGGCGAGAAGGGTGGTCTTGCCCGCACCCGAGGGGCCGACGAAGGCGATGGTCTCGCCCGGGGCCACGGACAGCGACACGCCGCGCAGGATCGGGCGGGCGGGGTCGTAGCCGAAGGTCACGTCCTCGAAGGCCACCGCACCGCGGATGTCGGGCAGGTCGGAGGCGTTCGGGGCGTCGGTGATCTGCGGGGCGGTGGCGAGGAACTCGGAGTAGCGGCGGAAGCCCGCGATGCCCTTGGGATAGGTCTCCAGCACCGCGGCGATCTTTTCGAGCGGCTGGTAGAGGACGTTGATGAGGAGGAGGAAGCCCACGAAGCCGCCCACGGTGAGGGAGCCCGCCATGACGTAGTAGGTGCCGGCGACCAGGATCACGAGTTGCACGATCCGCATGCCGAGGAAGTTGATGGCGAGCGTCGCGGCCATGATCCGATAGGCGTCGAGTTTGACGCGGCGGTAGGCCTCGTTATCGGCGGCGAAGAGGGCCTGTTCGTGGGCCTCGTTGGCGAAGGCACGCACGACGCGGACGCCGCCGACGTTCTCCTCGATCCGGGCGTTGAAGGCGCCGACGCGGGCGAACTGGTTGCGGAAGTTCAGCGTCATCTCGGCGCCGTAGCGGATCACCAGCCACATCA
>SKMM01000249.1 GCA_007121055.1 Paracoccaceae bacterium
ACAGGGTCGTGTTGTAGGTCAGCACGTTGGCGAACAGGTAGTTGCCGATCCCGTGCTCCCAGACAAACGCCTCGCGGCACCGCTCGGCCGACACGATGTCATAGTCGATGGGCTCCAGGAATCCGCCCGGGCCCAGGGTGATCGCGCCGGCCACCCCGCTGTCGCAGACGTCCCAGACCACGGCATTGGCCTCGACCATGGCGCGGATGCGGCCGACCGTCGGCCCGGTGCCGTCGATGAAGACAGGAATCCCGGTCTCCTCCTCGAAGGGGGCGCCGAAAGCGTTCATGTAGGCGGCCTCGGCGGGGCCGCCCCAGTTGACGATCACCAGCTCCTCGGCATTGGCGAAGGCCGCACGCATGTGCGCGGGGATCACCATCGGCACGATGCCCAGCGCCCCGGCCGCGCGCAGGAACCCGCGCCGGTCGAGCTTGCCCGCCGCATGGGCGCGCTTGAGTTCGAGGTATCTCTGCTCCCTGGATGCCATTGTGTTCAACCTCCGCTGCTGGATGGGGCCGCGGGTCCTCGGGGGCGCCGCGCGGCTGTGGCCGACCTGTCCGACCCGGATCTTTCGCCCGAATCACCCCCATCATCGGTGCTCTGAATGCAAAATCAACTGTTGACAGTTGACCGCTCGGACGATTGCCTGTGCGGGGGCGCGGTGCGCCCACCCGACGATCAGCCCGCCGCCCCGACGGCCCCGCCGGAGACACCGCGTGAGCTTCAACGCCATCATCACCGACGATCTGGTCAGCGCCATCGCCGCCCAGCTGGTGGCGGCGATCGTGTCGGGCGACCTGCGCCCGGGCGCGCGCTGCAACGAGGTGCATCTCGCGCAGGCGATGCAGACCAGCCGCGGCCCCGTGCGCGAGGCGCTGCGCAAGCTCGAAAGCCAGGGACTGGTGATCGCCCGGCCCCGCCGCGGCTTCTTCGTGCGCGGCTACACCGCCGCCGAGATCACCGAGATCTACGAGGCCCGCCTGTGCCTGGAGCTGCACGCCGCCGGCGTCGCGGTCGGCCGCGCCACCCCCGCCGACCGCGCCGCCCTCTGGCGCGCCTACGAGGCGATCCGCACCGCCGCCACCGCCGCCGACACCCAGACCCAGGTGCTGGCCGATTTCGACTTCCACCTGCTGATCGCCCGCATCGCCGGCAACAGCCGCATCCACGGCCTGATGCAGACCCTCGGCAACGAGCTTCTGGCCGGCATCACCCTGGTGGGCACGATCTCGCGCAACCCCGTCTACAACGCCGAGACCCACCTGCCGGTCCTGCGCGCCTTCGAGGCCGGCGATGCGGCGGCCGCGCGCGAGGCCCTGGCCGGCCACATCGAAAGCAGCCGCGACGAGGTGCTGCGCCGCTTCGCCGCCCTCTCCGGCCCCGAAACCAGCCCCGAAGCCAACCCCGAAACCGGCACCGAAGCCCTTTCCGCCAACAGCCCCCCGGACCCGTCCCTATGACCGACCACCCCGACCTCTCCGCCCCGCAGCGCGCGGCGCTCGCGTATCTCGCCGACCGCCACGCGGCGTTCTCGGCCGATCACCGCACGATCTGGGATTTCCACGAACCCTCCTGGCGCGAATACCGCTCGGCCCGCTGGTACGTGGACCGGCTGCGCGCCGAGGGCTTCGAGGTCGAGGAGGGCACCGCCGGCATGCCCACGGCCTTCCGCGCGACCTGGGTGTCGCCCGCGGGCGCCGGGCCGCGGCTGGCGGGCTATGCCGAATACGACGCCATCCCCGGCCAGTCGCAGGCGGCCGAGCCGCGCCGGATGCCCCGCCCGGGCACCACCCGCCACGCCGCCGGCCACACCGACCCGCATTCGGCGCTGGGCATGGGGCAGCTTGCGGGCTTCCTCGCGGCCAAGCACGCCATGGAGGCGCATGGCCTGCCCGGCACGCTCGTGTTCTTCGGCGAGCCCGCCGAGAAGTTCTGCGGCTCCAAGCCCGTCCACGCCGCCCACGGCTGTTACGACGGCCTCGACGCCGCCATCAGCTTCCACCCCCATTCCTTCGAGACGCTGACCAACGGGGTGTTCTGGGACACCACCTCGGCGGCCTACTGGTCGCGGCTCTACACCTTCGAATGCCGCAACCCCGAAACCTGGCAGACCCGCCAGGACGGGGTGGTGCCGCACCCCCACGCCACCGCCCGCGCGCCCGGCGCGATCGACGCAGTGTGCATGATGTACACCAACTCCAAGATGATGAAGGAATCCATGCTGCCCCACCGGGGCTCGTGGTCGCTCAACGAGTTCATTCCGGTGGCGGGGCAGGCGGCGGCCGACAACATCGCGCCGGCCTACGGGCAGATCCAGTATTCGCTGCGCGCCCCCAAGCTCGACATGTGCGAGGCGGTGTTCGAGGTGCTGGACCGCAACGCCGAGCATGTCGCCGCCATGACCCACTGCACCTGGGAGGCGCGCTGGATCACCCGCACCCGTCTGGGCCTGCCCAACCACGCGCTGGCCCGCGCCACCTATACCAATTTCGAACGCGTGGGCCCGCCGGTCTGGGACGAGGAGGCGCGCCGCTTCGCCCGCGCCGCCCATGCCGAGCTCGGCGTTCCGGCGCTCGAGGACCCGTTCCACCCGAAACTCCAGAGCCTCTGCCCCCCCGAGGAGGCCGAGGCCGCCTTCCGCGCCCAGCTCCCCCCCTGGCAGATGAATTTCGCCGCCGACGATTACGTCGAATACACTTGGCACGCGCCCACGGTGCGGCTCTATGTGGCGCGCCCGACGCTGCGGATGCCGCCGGGGGCGGGGCGCTGCCCGGAATGGGTGCGCCACGCCATGGGCGGCTTTGCCCCCTGCATCGACCCGATGTGGTCCAAGGCCGCGCAGGTCATCGCCGCGACGCTCGTGGACCTGATCCTCGACCCCGCCATCCTCGCCGCGGCGCGCGCCGAGTTCGAGGCCCGCACCGGCGGCGGGGTCGGCGGCACCGACTGGGTCGCCCCCCTCCTGCCTGCCGATTTCGAGGCCCCCACCGGCTACCGCTGGCCCGAATGGGTCGACACCCCCCGCGGCCCGGAGTGGTCCGTCCTCTAATATCAACGGCCCCGGATGTTGACCGGTCCACTTGCCTCAGCCATCGCCCATGATGCGGCTGACGCACAGGCCGCGGTCATTCTCCGGGGCCGTTGGTATGACACCCGACCCGCGGGGCAGGGGGCCAGACCCCGCCCCGGGCCTCCGCATCCCCTGGTCGCTCCGGCTGCCCCGCACGGCGCCCCGGCAGGCGCGGCTCACCG
>SKMM01000127.1 GCA_007121055.1 Paracoccaceae bacterium
CAGTGGCACGAACCGCACGGGCCGCAATTCTTCGTAATCGAACCCCCGCGCATGCCGCCGCACCCGGATCAGGTGCTGCACCGCGTCGGACTGCCCCACCGGCAGCACCATCACCCCGCCCTCGCGCAGTTGCGCCAGCAGGGGCCCGGGCGGGTCCTCGGCGGCCGCCGTCACCAGGATCCGGTCGAAGGGCGCCTGGTCCGGCAACCCGAAGCTGCCATCGCCATGCACCACGGTGATGTTGCTCAGGCCAAGCTCCTCGAACACCGCGCGGGCGCTGCGCACCAGCCGCATGTGCCGCTCCACCGTATAGACCCGGCGCGCGAGCTTCGCCAGGATCGCGGCCTGGTATCCCGAGCCGGTGCCGATCTCGAGCACCTTGTCGCGCGGCCCGATCTCCAGCGCCTCGGTCATCAGCGCCACGACCGAGGGCTGGCTGATGGTCTGTCCGCAGGCGATGGGCAGCGGCGTGTCCTCATAGGCGCGCCCCGAGAACAGGCCAGTGACGAAAGCGCCGCGGTCCACCTGCTCCATGGCCTGCAGCACGCGGCTGTCCGTCACCCCGCGCGTGCGCAGGGCATAGACGAAGCGCATCTGCCGTTCGGCCCGGGCGGCCGGATCCTCGGCCATGGCGCGTCACCCCCCGAAACGGTCGGCCAGCGGGCCCAGCGCGTCATGGGCGGTCAGGTCCGCGCGCATGGGCGTGACGGAGATATAGCCCTCCAGATTGGCGGCCGCATCGGTTCCGGGCGCGGTGGGCAGGTGCTGCGGCCCCCCGGTGATCCACAGGAACCGCCGCCCCGAGGGCGAGATGTGCGGCTTCACGCCAAAGAAGCTCTCCTTGCGATAGCCCTGCCGGGTGATGCGGGTGCCGCGCACGTCGGCGGCGGGCAGGGGTGGGAAATTCACGTTGTAGAACAGCCGGTAATCGCCCTGGTCCCAGAGCCCCTGGTCGAGCAGCGCGCGGATGGTGGCGGTGCCGTGCCCAGCCGCGGCATCGAAGGGGTCGGGCATGTCGCGGTTCTCGGGGCCGTAATATTGCGACAGAGCCACTGCGCGCAGCCCCTGCAGGGCGGCCTCCATCGCGCCCCCCACCGTGCCGGAATAGAGCACGTTCTCGGCCGCGTTGTTGCCCCGGTTCACGCCCGACAGCACCAGATCGGGCCGCGCCCCCTCCAGCACGTCGTACAGCCCCGCCAGCACGCAATCGGCCGGCGATCCCTCGGCAGCATAACGCCGCGGCCCCAGCCGGGCGATCATCATGGGATGCGTGTAGCTGATCTTGTGCGCCACACCGGACTGCTCGAAGGCCGGGGCGACCACCCAGACCTCGCCCTGCGGCCCCGCGATTTCGGCCGCAATCGCCTCCAGAACCGCAAGGCCCGGCGCATTGATGCCGTCGTCATTGGTCACAAGAATGCGCATGGAGCCCCGAGCCGCTTGCCTCGCGTTTCCCTAGCCCAGCGCCTGCGCGCCGGCAAGGCACCGGATCCACTCGGCCGCGCTCCTCGACACCGCTCCGCCCCGAACTGGGCCTTCGAGCCGGATGAACGACGCGGGAATGCGGCAGACAACGGGGGCCGAGGCAGGCCGTGGCGAGGCGTCCGCTGCTCCATCGGTTCGGTGTCGCGGGCGCAATCGGCGCCCAAGGCGCTGCGCAGGGCTGCAGGATGCCGCCCGGCTTGGCTGGGGGCACTGGAGCGTGCTTCGTCCATGGTGATCCGGTAAGGGCGAGACCGAGATACATCCCGCGAAACCGGCGCGCGGGCGCGCCAGGAAACGGGTCGCGCAGGTCCCCGCGGAAACCGGCTCAGTTCCGGCCACCGCCCACCGCGCAGACCGGCGGGGGCCTGCCCTGCTCCGGCACTGATCGGGCCGGCGGTGTCGCTCCGCTGCTGGCCAACCCGGCCCTGGAGCCAGGGCGGGGAGCACCGGAGCGGGTGGTCGGTTGGATTTGGAGACGACCCCGGGGCCCAGCCCGGGGTGCGCCTCCGGCGGGCCTGAATGGGCCAAGGGACATCAGGGCATCGGGGCTGTGCACCGCCGTCAGCGGGCCCGTGCCGGCGCAGTTTGTCCACATGGCTGCACCGGACGGTGTCGGTTTCGGAGGTCTGGTGGGCGGTGCGCCTGCGCTGCTCCGGGCGGGCAGCAGAAAGCCAGGGGCCAGGGCATGCGGCGGCTCGTGCGCCAAGGACGCGCATCGAAGGCCGCCGTCATGCTGTCCTGCGCCTCAGGGCGGCAATTCCGGCCGCCTCCAGTCGCAATTCCTGCTGGCCTTGGGCGGGGGCGAAGCCCAGCCGGCGATAGAAGGCCTGCGCCGCGGTGCTGTGGTCATAGACCGCAAGCTTCAGCCAGCCCGCCCCCCAGAGCGCGCCGGCCTCGTCGGCCACGGCGGCGAGGAGCCGCCGGCCGAGCCCCTGCCCCCGTGCGGCCGGCGCGACCCAGAGGTCGGACACATAGACGCCCGCCATCCCCTTCACCGTGGAATAAACCGGGCTGAACAGCGCCGCGCCCCGGGTGTCGTCCCCCGCCTGCGCCAGCAGGCCATGCGCCGCAGGGTTCGGGCCGAACAGCGCCCGGGCGAGGCTGTCGCGCCCGGCGGCATGGGGGTCCCCAAGATCGGCGCTCAGGGCTGCGAGCGCCCCCTCCAGCCGCTCCAGATCGGCGGGGCAGGCCACGCGGGTCAGGCGCAGCTCCGCCACTAGAGCGCCACCAGCGCGGCGCCCTTCAGGCCCAGCGTGCCGCGCGCCTGATCGGGGGTCATCACGGTGCGGCCCAGCGCCTCGACGATGGCGCGGATCTTCTCCACCTGCTCGGCGTTCGACCGGGCCAGCCGCCCGCGGCCGATGGTCAGGCTGTCCTCCAGCCCCACCCGCACATGCCCGCCCATCGCCGCGGCCATGCTGACCAGCGGCATCTGGTGCCGCCCCGCCGCCAGCACCGAGAACAGATAATCCCCGCCGAACAGCTTGTCGGCGATGCGCACCATATGCGTCAGGTTCTCCGGATCCGGGCCCATCCCGCCCAGCACGCCGAACACGAACTGGATGAAGAAGGGCGGCGCCACCATCCCGCGGTCGGCGACATGGCGCAGCATGTAGAGATGGCTCAGGTCGTAGCACTCGAACTCGAAGCGGGTGCCATGGCCGCGCCCCAGCCGGTCCAGCACATGGGCGATGTCGCGCGGCGTGTTCTTGAACACCAGATCGTCCGAAGCCTCCAGAAATGGCCGCTCCCAGTCATGGCGCCAATTCCGCTCGCGCTCCAGCATGGGGTAGAGGGCAAAGTTCATCGTGCCCATGTTCAACGACGCCATTTCGGGCCCCACCTGCGCGGGTGCGGCGAGGCGATCCTCCAGCGTCATCACCGCGCTGCCGCCGGTCGACAGGTTCAGCACCGCATCGGTCCCGGCGGCGAGCTGCGGCAGGAAGCCCATGAAATGCTCAGGGCTTGCCGAGGGCCGCCCGTCCGCCGGGTCGCGCGCATGCAGATGCAGGATTGCAGCGCCTGCCCGCGCCGCCGCGATCCCCTGTTCGGCGATCTCGGCGCCCGTGACCGGCAGGTGCGGCGACATCGACGGGGTGTGGATCGAGCCCGTCAGCGCGCAGGTGATGATTATGCCGGACATGCGCGCTCAGGCCGGTTCGGTGAGGGCCGGGGCGATCTCGCGGCCGTAGCGGGTGAGAGCTGCGTCCAGCGTGCCGGCGATCTCGTCCAGATGCGTTTCGGTCACGATCAGCGGCGGGCAGACCATGATGTGATCCCCCTCCAGCCCGTCCCTGGTGCGGCGGGAATAGACGATCAGGCCCATGTCGAAGGCGATGTCGACGAAGCGCTGATGCGCGTTCAGATGGGCCGGCAGCGGGGTCTTGCGCGCCCGGTCCGTCATGAACTCGAAGGCCATGAGCAGGCCGCGCCCGCGCACGTCCCCGATGATCGGGTGGCGCGCCATCAGCGCCTCCAGCCGGCCGCGCAGCGCAACCCCCATGACCTCGGCGTTCTCGACCAGCCCCAACCGCGCGATCTCGTCCAGCACCGCGCTGCCGGCGGCGCAGGCCAGCGGGTTGCCGGCATAGGTGAAGCCGTGCAGGAACCCCCCCGCATCCAGCACGGCATCGACCAGATCGTCGCGCGCCGCGATCGCGCCCAGCGGCATGTAGCCCGCGGCGAACCCCTTGGAGAGGACAACGATGTCCGGCGCCATGTCCCAGTGCTCGCCAGCGAGGAAGCGTCCGGTGCGGCCCGCCCCGGTCATCACCTCGTCGAGGATCAGCAGCACCCCGTGGCGGCGGCAGATCGCCTGCACCGCCTCCATGTAGCCCGCGGGCGGCACCAGCGCGCCGGTGGAGGCCCCGCCCACCGGCTCCAGCATGAAGGCGAGCACTGTGTCGACCCCCTCGCGGAGGATGCAGCGTTCGAGTTCGGCGGCGTAATACGCGCCCGTGGCGGGGTCGTCGGGGTCCAGCCCGTCCAGATAGGCGCGCGGCGCCGGCACCTTGGGCATCATCCGCATCATCGGCGCGAACGGGTCGGTCAGGGGGGTGTAGCCGGTGACCGCCAGCGCGCCGAAGGTGCAGCCGTGATACGAGGGCTGGCGGGCGATCACCTTCCAGCGCCGGTCCTGCCCCACCGCCAGCGCGTGCTGGCGGGCGAGCTTGATCGCCGACTCCACCGCCTCGGACCCGCCCGAGACGAAGAACACCCGGTTCACACCCGCGGGGCACAGCGCCGCGGTCTGCGCCGCCAGCCGCTCGGACGCCTCGGTCTGGAAGTGGAGTCGGTAGCCGAAGGTCGACCGCTCCATCTGCCGGCGCATCGCCTCCAGCACGCGCTCGTTGGAATGGCCGATGTTGCAGACCATGGCCCCGCTGGAGCCGTCCAGATAGCGCTTGCCATCGACATCCCACATGTAGACGCCGCGGGCCTGGTCCAGCACCGGGCGGCGCTGGCGGGACTGGTAGAAGAGGTGGCTCTCGGAGCGGGGCATCGGGCTTTCCACAGAACGTATGGTGCGGGTGGGGCTTGGGCGAGGTCAACCGGGCAGCGCGGCGCAGTCCTGCGGGCGGATCGTGACATGCACCGAGGCACCGGCGGCGAAGGGGCGCTCGTCGATCATGTTGATGGCCTGGAGCTGCCGGTCGCCGGCGCGCAGGAAATAGCGGGCGGCCTGGCCCTGATAGTCCACCGTCTCGATGGTCACGGGGGCCGAGATCAGCCCGTTCTCGGGGCTGTTGGCGGTGGGCGGCGCCTCCCGCAGCAGGAGCTTCTCGGCGCGGATCACCAGCTTGGCCGCCCCGGCGCCGCCCAGATGCGGGGCGCGCGCCGCCGGCACCCGCACCCGGCCGAACACCGGCACCTCCATCTCGGCGCCCTCGGGGCCGCGCGACAGGCACTGCCCCTCGAGGATGTTGGACGCGCCCAGGAAGCGGGCCACGAATTCGCTGGCGGGCGTGTTGTAGACATCGGCGGGGGCGCCGACCTGCTCGACCCGGCCGTTGGACATCACCACGATCTCGTCCGACATCGCCAGCGCCTCGGACTGGTCATGGGTGACGAAGACGGTGGTGACGCCGATGCGCTGCTGGATGCGCTTCAGCTCCACGCGCATGTCCTCGCGCAGATGCGCATCCAGCGCCGACAGCGGCTCGTCCAGGAGCAGCACGTCGGGTTCGATGACGATGGCGCGCGCGAGCGCGATGCGCTGCTGCTGCCCGCCCGACAGCGCCTTGGGGTAGCGGTCGGCGACATGGGGCAGCTGCACCAGCTCCAGCGCCTCGCACACCCGCCGGGCGATCTCGTCGCGCGGCACATTGCGGTAGCGCAGGCCGAAGGCCACGTTCTCGGCCACCGACTTGTGCGGGAAGAGGGCGTAGTTCTGGAACACCAGCCCGAGGTTGCGGCGGTGGATCGGCACGTCGTTGACGCGCCGCCCGCCGATGACGATCTCGCCCTCGGTGGGGTCCAGCAGCCCCGCGATCATCCGCAGCGTCGTGGTCTTGCCGCAGCCCGAGGGGCCCAGCAGGGTCACGAAGGCCCCCTCGGCGATGGTCAGCGAGGTCGGCTCGACCGCCGTGAAGCCGCCGAACCGCTTGACGATGTTCTTCAGTTCGACCGAACTCACCCCGGCGCTCTCCCTGTCTGTCGGATCGCCCCGCGCCCCGGGGGGCGCGAGGCATGGGGGCTTCAGAAACCGCGCTGCACCCGGGCGAAGGTCTCGGACCACGCCTGCTCGTTGCCGTTCCAGTAGGCCGGATCGGCGAAGGTCAGCGCCTCCAGCGTGCCGGTGGGATCGAAGGCCGGCAGGGTCGGGACCTTCTCGCCCAGGTCGACCTTGGTGCCATCGAGCGCGGGGGGATAGTTCTGCCCCTCGGCCACGGCGATCGAGGTCTCGGGCGCGAGCATGAAGTTCAGAAGCTCCTCGCAGGCCTCGATCGGCGAGCCCTTGATCACGAACAGGCATTCCTGCCAGCCGAAGCCGTTGGGCGGGTCGTAATAGCCGATGTCGTGGCCCTGCTCCTGCAGGGCTGCGATCCGGCCCGACCAGCCCTCGGTGACGTAGATCTCCTCCTCCGCCAGCAGGCTCATCAGCTCGGCGCCCGAGCCCCAGTATTTCAGCGCCAGATCCCTGTGGGCGCGGATCGCGTCCCAGGCGGCGTCGAGGTCCTGGATGTCGTTGGGGTTCTGCCCGGTCTGCAGGGCGGCATACCACATCCGCGTGCGCCAGTCGTGCCAGCCGCCGATCCGCCCCTCATAGGCCGGGTCGATCAGGATCGACGCGCCCTTCTCGCGGATCTCGTCGTCCGAGATGTAGGCGCGGTTGTAGGCCAGCCCGGTTGTGCCGTAGTTGTAGGGCACCGCCGACAGATGATCGGGCGTGATCCGCCGGTAGGCCGCGGTCAGCGCGTCCATCACCAGTTCCATGTTGGGGATGTTGTCGATGTTCAGCTCGACATCCAGCCCGAAGTTCACATAGCGGGCATAGTCGAACACCCCCGACAGATGGGCGATGTTGTATTCCCCCTCGCGCGAGGAGCGCACCTGCGCCAGATACTCGTCGCCCCCGGCGAAGGTGCCGTCGACGACGCGGATGCCCGTGGCCTCGGTGTAGGGGTCGAAGGCATGGCGGCGGAACGCCTGCGAGACGACACCGCCCCAGCCGTCGAAGCGCACCTGGCTGACGTCACTGGCAAGTGCCATGCGGGCAAAGGGCGTCTGCACGCCATAGGCGAGGCCCGCGGCGCCGATCAGGCCCAGAAATCCGCGCCGGTCCAGATCGCCGTTGCGATAGCGCTCCAGCAGCCGTTCGTAGCGTCTTGTATTGTCCATCGTCTTTCTCCTTGTCGGGGTTTCATTGGGGGTGTCGCGGTTCTCAGACGCCGCGTTTCATCGCCAGCCGTCGGGCCAGCGCCGCGCCCAGCAGCGGAAGGCCCACGGTCATCACCACCATCACCGTGCCCAGCGCGTTGATCTCGGGGCTGATGGAATCGCGCAGCATCGAGAAGATCTGCGTCGGCACGGTCTCCACCCCGCCGGGCTTCCAGAACAGCGTGCCGGTGATGTCGTCGAACGAGATGGTGAAGGCGAACAGTCCCCCCGCCGCCACCGCCGGCGTCAGGAGCGGCAGGGTGACGGAAAAGAAGGTCTGCACCGGCGAGGCGCCGAGGCTGAGCGCCGCTTCCTCCACATCGCGGCGGATCGACACCAGCCGCGCCTGCACCACCAGGATCACGAAGGGCAAGGTGAAGATCACATGCCCCGCCAGCAGCAGCGCGAAGCTCTTGCCGATGCCCAGCCAGTTGAGGAACAAAAGCAGCGCCACCGCCAGCACCACCTCCGGCACCAGGATCGGCGCGATCAGCACGGTGGTAATCAGGTTCTTGCCCGGGATCCGGTAGCGCACCAGCGCCAGGCTCGCCAGCACGCCCAGCGTGGTCGAGATCACCGCCGTCATCAGCCCCAGCACCAGCGAGGTGCGGAAGGCCCGCATCACCGCGTCGTTGTTCCACAGCGCCTCGAACCAGCGCAGCGAGAACCCGGTCATGGGAAAGGCGCCGAACTGGTTCTGGTTGAACGACAGCAGCACCACCACCGCCACCGGCAGGAACATGAACAGGTAGACCAGGATGGTGTAGAGCCGGATCAGCGACCAGCCGATGTTGGTCCCCTGCGCCATCACGCCAGCCCCTTGGTCAACTGCGACATGCCCAGGAACCGGTTGTAGATCGCCACCAGCATCCCAAGCACGATCAGCAGCAAGAGCGACAGCGCCGAGCCCATCGGCCAGTTCAGCTGAGTGATGATCGCCTCGAACACCAGATTGGCGAACATCGCATCCCGCGGCCCGCCCAGGATCAGCGGCGTGATGTAGGTCCCCGCACCCAGCACGAAGCACAGCAGGCCCCCCGCCGCGAGCCCCGGCAGCGACAGCGGCAGCGTCACTTGCAAAAACGCCTGCCAGCGCGTCGCGCCCAGCGAGGTGGCGGCATCCTCCAGATTGGTGTCGATCCCGTCGAGGCTGACGTAGATATTCAGCACCATGAAGGGCAGCAGGAAATGCACCAGGCCCAGGATCACGGTCGCCTCGTTGTAGAGCATCCGGATCGGTTCCGAGATCAGCCCCAGCGACATCAGCGCCGAGTTCAGCGCCCCCGAGGAGCCGAGGATGTTGATCCAGCTCATCGTGCGGATGATGTAGCTGATCCAGAACGGCAGCATCAGCAGCAGCAGAAGCAGCAGCTTGTTGCCGCTGGAGCGGGTGATGAAATACGCCGCCGGATAGCCCAGCAGCGCGCAGAACACGGTGGTGATGGCCGCGATCTTCAGCGTGTTCAGCAGAATGTAGCGATAGAACGGGTCGGTCAGCGCCCGCTGCCAGTTGTCGAGGTGGAAGCCCGGGATGTCCGGCCCCACCGCCGCGCGCAGCCAGAAGGAATAGACCACGATGAACAGCAGCGGCACCAGCAGCAGCAGCGTCACCGCCCCCAGCGCCGGGGACAGCAGGATCCAGGGCTGCCGCCGTTCGCGGGCCTCCACCGACATGGGCCGTGCCCCCTCGCCTTGTTGCGCGTCGTGATGGGCAAGGCTTGCAGGCCGCTCCTGCATTCGGCAAATAAATAGGATGAATTGTGACTATAGGCCTGTGCTATGACCGAGCCCTCCGGCGCCGAGCGCCTGACCCGCGAGCTCGACTGGAACCTCCTGCGCAGCTTCGTGGTGGTGGCGCAGTCGCGCTCGATCACCGACGCGGCGCAACGGCTGCGGCTGACCCAGCCGTCGGTTTCCAACGCGCTGAAACGGCTCGAGGATCGCGTCGGCAAGCGGTTGATCGACCGGGCCCCGGGCCGCTTTGCGCTGACCCCCGCGGGCGAGCTTCTCTACCGCGAGGCGGTGGAGATCCACGGCGCGATCTACCGCCTCTCGACCCTGATGCGCGACATGACCGACGAGGTGCGCGGCCATGTGCGCCTGGCCATGGCCAGCCATGTCGTCTGCCCGCTCTTCGATCGCGTGCTGGCGGAGTTCCACGCCGACCATCCCCGCGCCACCCTGTCGATCAGCGTCGAGCGGTCGGTCGATGCGCTTGCGGCGGTGGCCGCACGCAGCGCCACGGCGGCGATCTGCCTGGTGCACCGGCGCGATCCGGGGCTCGAATACCTCCGCCTCTACCGCGAGTTCTTCGGGCTGTTCTGCGGCCCCCCGCACCCGCTGTTCGGGCGGCGCGGTCTGACCCAGGCCGATCTCGCCGGCCATTCCGCCGTCAGCTTCGAGACCGACCGCCTCCACGACGCGCTGCGCTCGGTGACGATGCTGCGCGCCGAATCCGATCTCAACGAGCAGATCATCGGCACCTCCAGCCATCTCGAGGAGGTCCGCCGCATGGTCATCGCCGGGCTCGGCATCGGCCCGCTGCCGCTCCATGTGGTCGCCCGCGACGTCTCCGACGGTCTGCTGTGGCGGCTGCCGCCCTACGAGGCGCCGCCGGCCATCGACGTGCATCTGGTCTGGAACCCGAAGGCGGCGCTGAACCGCGCGGAACAATCGCTCCTCGGCCGGCTGTGCACCCGCATCCGCGAGACGCCGATCGCGCACCGCACCTACGGCTGAGCCCGCCGGCAACCTGAGCCAACGGCATCGGGGTAACCGGAAGATGAACGGAGCGCCGGCAGGGCCTTCCGCCGGTGTTCTGGTAACTTATTACCCGAAAAAACGACCCTAAACACGCCCCGAACTGGCAAAACCCTGCCTCAAACTGGCAGGATGCTGTCGGATTCTGTCACGCGCTGCCTCGAGAGGTCAATGTTAAGTCTTCATAAAGGTGTTCGGTTGATGCGGGACTCGCGCAAGCGACTACGACCTCGCAAATGGGGATCTCAAAATCACGACACCTCAGATCTGCGGGCCTCGACTACGTCGCTGCCGCAGTCATGCCGGCAGCGCAGATGCAGGACCGGAGTCAACTTCGCAACTCGTTTGTATTGAGTTCAGGGAGCCCTCGTCGCCAGATGCGGAGGGCCCAGACTGCTACCTCCGTGTTGCAAGCCATTGCCTTGCAAGTGAACACCAACTCTTGAGCCAAGACAGCTTCAATTCAAAAAGGTGTTGCAAGCGTCAAAAAAATGAGCAGAGTAAAATGGAGAGTTGAATGGTGAGGCGCAACTTTTTGCGTCTGCATTGGGGGTGGCGTATGAACGATGCGATGGAAGCAAAAAAGTCCCGGCTTCGGACTCTGATCACAGAAAACCTGCGAATTCAGAAGAACACAACGGGAGTTGATTTTGTTGATTCCCGATCGCTAATATCTGATCTTGCGGCAAAGCAGAACCATGTGGTATTCGCCCGCCGCGGCTGTGGAAAGACCTTGCTCCTCACTCAGTCGTCGACAAGGACAGCAGATGACGTAAATACGATATATCTCAACTGTGAGGACTTCAAGCGACATTCCTTTCCGAATGTTCTTTTGGAAATTCTGCAGGCCGTATTCTCGGAAATGGCAAAGAGCGTTTCTGGAACATATCGAGACTTTTGGGGCTTCAGGCGCAAGCGTCTTGCTAGGCAGATACTGGCAGACCTAAATAGAATTAAGAGGATGCCAGATTCTCGTAGCACATCAGTGAAGCGTGCCCGCAGCGAAAGCTCTGAAAAAAGTCGCGGCGGTAACGCGTCGGCAAATTCGCCTCTCGTGGACCTTGGTCTTTCGGAAACAAATCGGGCAGCTACCACAATGAGTATTGAGATGGCCTACGACGAGCACTATGAGAAATTGGAGGAATTGAACAGAGAGCTGCCTCATTACAAAGAGAAAATTGGAGAGTTTTTTGATTGCGAACAAGCAGCGAAAGCTTTGTTTGTGCAGATCGACGACCTTTATCATCTTGAAAGGGTAAATCAGGCTTTCGTGGTCGATTATGTTCATCGTCTTTGTAAGGACCTCCCTCTATTCTTCAGGTTTGCGACCCTTCGGCACGTGAGTACACTCTACGTCGATAATGGTGGGCAGCCGTTCGGGGCGCAAGAAAGGCACGACTATCAACCTGTTAATTGATTATGACTTTAGTAGCTTCTCTAAAACGATGAGAAGAGACTTCGAGATTCTCAATGGTTTCGCTGACAAGGCCGGGATGACTCGGGCCGAGCTTCAGTCACTCTTTAAAGGCGAGGGATTTTCGCGGCTTGTAATGGCGGGAGGGGGCGTCCCGAGAGATGTAATGTCGCTCTTTCTCGAGATTATGGCGGCGTCTGCAGATGGGCGAATCGGAAAGGATGAAGTGCGAATAAGTAGCTGTCACATCCCGTGTGATTATACGGTCTTTTCCTGAAGAGTTCCGGCCGCTGACGTTGCCAGTCCTTGAGAGCGTCGATGGGCGTTCGGCCTTTCAGGACGGATTGGGGGAGCTGG